>DASUIJ010000180.1:0-16471 GCA_036279815.1 Phenylobacterium sp.
GGTCTTCGCCCTGGCCGGGGTCGGCAAGGTGGTGGGCGACCTGGTGACCACCTGGATCCCGATGGACACCAAGCCGGTGGCCATCGCGGTCTATTGCGTCGGCATGGCGGCCTTCACCGTGATCATGGGCAACGCCTTCGCCGCCTTCCCGGTGATGACCGCGGGCGTCGCCCTGCCGTTCCTGATCCACAAGTTCGGCGGCGACGCGGCGGTGATCTGCGCGCTGGGCATGTTGTCGGGGTTCTGCGGCACGCTGATGACCCCGCTGGCCGCCAACTTCAACGTGGTGCCGGTCCGGCTGTTGGAGCTCGAGGACCGCTATGCGGTGATCCGGGCCCAGATCCCCACGGCCCTGCCCCTGCTGCTCGTCAACATGGTCCTGATGTATGTCCTCGCCTTCCGCCCTCACGGCTGACGCCGCCTCGCGGTTCGCCGCCATCGCCCTGGGTCACGTGGCCCGCGAATATCCGAACAAGCTCGATCACGTGCTGGCGGGTCCCGACGACGCGCGGGGGCCGCGCGACCTGCACCCGATCTTCTTCGGCAGCTTCGACTGGCACTCCTGCGTCCACGGCTACTGGCTGCTGGCCACCCTGCGCCGGCTCTATCCCGACATGGCCCAGGCCCCGGCCATCGACGCCCTGTTCGCCGACGCCTTCACGGCGGAGAAGGTCGAGGCCGAGCGCGCCTATCTGGACCGGCCCGGCGCGCGCGGCTTCGAGCGGCCCTACGGCTGGGCCTGGCTGCTGAAGCTGCAGGCCGAGCTGCTGGCCCAGGAGGCGCCCTGGGCCGAGCGGCTGGCGCCGCTGGCGCAGGCCTTCGCCGACCGCTTCCGCGAGTTCCTTCCGCGGGCGACCTATCCGATCCGCACCGGCGTGCACTCCTCCACCGCCTTCGCCCTGGCCCTGGCCCACGATTACGCCGTCGCGGCCCAGGACGCTCCGCTGCGCGCCCTGCTTCGGGACAAGGCCCGGGCCTGGTACGGCGCCGACCGCGACGCGCCGGCCTGGGAGCCGTCCGGCGACGACTTCCTGTCGGCCACCCTGATGGAAGCCGAGTGCATGCGAAGGGTCCTGGACCCCGCCGCCTTCCGCGCCTGGTTCGCGACCTTCCTGCCGGACGCGGCGCTCAGCCTGCCCGCCACCCTGTTCGCGCCGGCCACGGTCAGCGACCGCTCCGACGGCAAGATCGCGCACCTCGACGGGCTCAACCTCAGCCGGGCCTGGTGCTGGCGCTCGATCTCCGCCGCCCTGGCGTTCGACGATCCCCTGGGGCCCGTGGCCCACGACGCGGCCGAGCGCCACCTGGCCGCCAGCCTGCCGCACGTGGCCGGCGACTATATGGGAGAGCACTGGCTGGCGAGCTTCGCCCTGCTGGCCCTCCTGGCCGGCTGAGGCCGGCGATTTGACACCGGACGGGCGGTCCGCGATGGATCGAACCTCATGACCGACGCACCCACCGGCACCATCGAGGCCGCCCTGGCCCACGCCAGCCGCATGCTGCGGGCGCGGCCGGACCTTGCCGAACAGCAGGCCCGCGCCATTCTCGAGGCTGTGCCCGGACACCCGGCCGCCGTCCTGATGCTGGCCCAGGCGCGCCGGCTGCAGGGCGACGCCACCGGCGCCCTGGCGGCCCTGGAGCCCCTGGCCCTGACCCAGCCCCGATGGGCCCCCGCGCACCTGGAGCTGGGGCTGGCGCGCGGGGCGGCGGGCGACAGCGCCGGCGCGGCCCGGGCGCTGATGCGCGCCGTCGACCTGAAGCCCGACCTGGCCGAGGCCTGGGGCGCCCTGGCCGACCAGCGTCGCCTGCTGGGGGACGCGGCCGGCGCCGACGCCGCCCGGGCCCGGCAGATGGGCTGCGCCGCCAACGATCCCGTCCTGCTGGAAGCCGGCGCGGCCATGGTCGAGGGCAAGCTCGCCGTCGCCGAGCATCTGCTTCGCGACCTGCTGAAGCTGCGCCCCGACGAGGTCGCCGCCCTGCGCATGCTGGCCGAGATCGCCACGCGCCTGGGGCGCTACGAGGACGCCGAGGCCCTGCTGGCCCGCTGCCTGGAGCTGGCGCCCGGCTTCACCCCGGCCCGCCACAACCTGGCGGTCGTGCTCTACCGCCAGACCCGCGCCGCGGAGGCCCTGGCCGAGATCGAGGCCCTGCTGGCGGGGGACCCGGCCAATCCCGGCTACCGCAACCTGCAGGCCGCCGCGCTCGGCCAGCTGGGCGAGTACGGCCGCGCCATCGAGGTCTACGAGACCCTGCTGCGGGATTATCCGGTCCAGCCCAAGGGCTGGATGAGCTATGGCCACGCGCTGAAGACGGTGGGCCGCCAGGACGACGCCATCGCCGCCTACCGCAAGGCGCTGGAGCTGCTGCCCAGCCTGGGCGAGGCCTGGTGGAGCCTGGCCAACCTGAAGACCGTGAAGTTCTCCCCGGCCGATGTCGCCGCGATGCGGGCCCAGGCGGACCGCGCCGACATCTCGGACGAGGACCGCTTCCACCTGCAGTTCTCGCTCGGCAAGGCCCTGGAGGACGCGGGCGACTACGAAGCCTCGTTCGAGCAGTACCGGCTGGCCAACGCGCTGCGGAAACAGAGCCTGGACTACGACGCCGACGAGACCAGCCGCCACCTGGAGCGCTCGCGGGCGCTCTTCACCCGCGGGTTCTTCGCGGAACGGGCGGGCTCCGGCAGCCCGGCCGCCGACCCGATCTTCATCCTCGGACTGCCGCGCGCCGGCTCGACCCTTGTGGAGCAGATCCTGGCCAGCCACTCGGCCATCGAGGGCACCATGGAGCTGCCCGACCTGCCGGCCATCGCCAAGCGCCTGGGCGGCCGCACCCGCCGCGACGAGGTCTCGGCCTATCCCGACATGCTGGGCGGGCTCGACGCCGACCGGCTGCGGGCGCTTGGCGAGGAGTACCTGGCCCGCGCCGCGCCGCAGCGGAAGCTCGGCCGGCCGCTGTTCATCGACAAGATGCCCAACAACTTCGCCCATGTGGGGCTGATCCACCTGATCCTGCCGAACGCCAGGATCATCGACGCGCGCCGCCATCCGCTGGGCTGCTGCTTCTCGGGCTTCAAGCAGCACTTCGCCCGCGGCCAGGGCTTCACCTACGACCTCACCGATCTGGGCCGCTACTATTCCGATTACGTGGCGCTGATGGACCACTTCGACCGGGTCCTGCCCGGCCGGGTCCATCGGGTGATCTACGAGGCCATGGTCGCCGACCCGGAATCCGAGGTCCGCCGGCTGCTCGACTATTGCGGCCTGGCCTTCGAGGAGGGTTGCCTGAAGTTCTACGAGAACGACCGCGCGGTCCGCACCGCCAGCTCCGAACAGGTGCGCCGGCCGATCTTCACCGACGGACTCGACCAGTGGCGCCGCTACGAACCATGGCTGGATCCGCTGAAGGACGCCCTGGGTCCGGTGCTGGACGCCTATCCCGACCCGCCCGCCGGGGGCGCCTGAACCCTGGCGTCCAGGCCACACCTGGGCAAGAACCCGCCCCCGTAACACCGACGTAACCTTGACAGTAGGCGAACCCAGGGTTGCTAACTTGGGTAGCGTCTGAGTCGCCCCTGGGAGCGGCCAACGATTCCAGAAATTACACGGGGATATTCGTATGAGTGACGGAACGACGGGCCGCGCGGCTCGGGGACGGGTGGCGTTCGGCGCCGCCCTGCTGGCCACCAGCATGCTGGCGGGCGTGCCCGCGGCCTTCGCGGCCGACACCTCGGCCGGTCCGACGCTCGAAGAACTGGTGGTCACCGCCCAGAAGCGCGAGGAGAACCTCCAGGACGTCCCGGTCGCCGTCACCGCCTTCTCCACCAAGAAGCTGGAGCAGCTGCACGTCAACAATTTCGACGACTACGTGAAGTACCTCCCCAGCGTCGCCTTCCAGAGCTCCGCGCCGGGCTTCTCCACCGTCTATATGCGCGGCGTGGCCTCGGGCGGCGACGGCAACCACTCCGGCTCCCTGCCCAGCGTCGGCACCTACCTGGACGAGCAGCCGATCACCACCATCGGCGGCGCGCTGGACCTGCACCTCTACGACATCGCCCGGGTCGAGGCCCTGGCGGGTCCCCAGGGCACCCTGTACGGCGCCAGCTCGCAGGCCGGCACCCTGCGCATCATCACCAACCAGCCCGAGATCGGCGTCCTCAAGGGCAGCTACGACCTGGAGGTCAACAGCGTCACCCACGGCGGCGTCGGCTACACCGCCGAGGGCATGGTCAACATTCCGGTCAATGATCGGGTCGCCGTCCGCCTGGTGGCCTGGGACGAGCACGACGCGGGCTTCATCGACAACATCCGGGGCACGCGGACCTATCCGAGCTCCGGCGTGACCATCAACAACAACGCCCTGGCCAAGGACGACTACAACGACGTCGACGTCTATGGCGCGCGGGTCGCGGTGCGGGTCGACCTCAACGAGAACTGGACCCTGCGCCCCACCTTCATGACCCAGGACATGAAGACCAACGGCTATTTCGGCTACGACAAGGACCTGGGCAAGCTGAGCGTCAAACACTTCCTGCCGGAAGACAGCCATGACCGCTGGTACCAGGCGGCCATGACCGTGCAGGGCAAGGTCGGCAACTTCGACCTGGTCTATTCCGGCGGCTACCTCGATCGCCGGATCGACAGCCACACGGACTACACGGACTACTCGTTCTTCTACGACACCCTGTTCGGCTCGGGCGCCTACATCACCGACGCCGCCGGCAACATCATCGACCCGACCCAGCGGATCACCGGCCGAGACCACCTGACCCGGGTGTCCAACGAAATCCGGCTGTCCTCCCCGCAGGAGAACCGCTTCCGCTTCGTGGTCGGCGCGTTCCAGCAGCGCCAGACCCACTTCATCGAGCAGAACTACCAGATCAGCGGCATCGACCCGGCGATCTCGGTCACCGGCTGGCCGGACACCCTGTGGCTGACCGAGCAGTACCGCGTCGACCGCGACTACGCGGCCTTCGGCGAGGCCTATTTCGACATCACCGACAAGCTGACCCTCACCGCCGGCATGCGGGAGTTCAAGTCGGACAACAGCCTGCGCGGCTTCTTCGGCTTCAGCCGCGGCTACAGCTCGAAAACCGGCGAGGCGGCCTGCTTCGCCCCCGGCAGCGTCGGCCGCGGTCCGTGTACGAACCTGGACAAGCGGGTCAAGGAGACCGGCGAGATCTACAAGGTCAGCCTGAGCTACAAGATCGACGCCGATAAGATGGTCTACGCCACCTATTCCCAGGGCTTCCGGCCGGGCGGCATCAACCGCCGGGCCAGCCTGGCGCCCTACCAGTCGGACTACATCTACAATTACGAACTCGGCTGGAAGAGCCAGTGGGCGGACAACTCCGTGCGCTGGAACGGGGCGATCTATTACGAGGACTGGAAGGACTTCCAATTCTCGTTCCTGGGCCCGAACTCCTTCACGGAGATCCGCAACGCCGGCCAGGCGCGCATCAAGGGCGCCGAAACCGAGATCAGCTGGGCCACGCCGATCGAGGGGCTGAACATCAACGGTTCGGCCTCCTACACCGACGCCAAGCTGACCAAGCCCTATTGCGGGACGGTGGACGCCCAGGGCCAGCCGGTGAAGGTCTGCGCCACGCCGCAGGCGCCTTCGGGCACGGCCCTGCCGGTCACGCCCAAGTTCAAGGCCAACGCGACGGCCCGCTACGAATTCCCGTGGGGCGACTTCAACGCCCACGTGCAGGGTTCGGCGGTCTATCAGGACTCCAGCTGGGCGGACCTGCGCATCGAGGAGCGCAACCTGCTCGGCAGGCAGAAGGCCTACGGCTCCCTGGACCTCGCGGGCGGCATCGCCAAGGACAACTGGAACCTGGTGCTTTCGGTCCAGAACGTCACCGACGAACTGGGCGACAAGCTGCACGGCGCCCAGTGCACGCCGACGGTCTGCGGCCAGACCTACATCTTCCCGATCCGGCCGCGCACCTACGCGATCAGCTTCGGGCAGAAGTTCTAGCCACAACTCACGGTTTTGTGATTACAGCGCCGCCTTTCGGTCGAAAGGCGGCGCGATCATTTGCGGGACGCCTGAGCACCCCCTGGAGAGCCCCCGAATGATCCGCACCGCCATCGCCACGGTCGCCTTTACGATTGGTCTTGCGGGAGCGGCGCTGGCCAATCCCACCAGCCAGGACCCGGCCTCGGCGCCGAAGGGCGACTACGCGCTCGACAAGCGGCATGCGAGCCTGCTGGTGAAGGTCCCGCACATGGGCGGCTTCTCCAGGTTCACCATGCGCTTCGACCGGATCGACGGCGCCTTCACCTACGATCCGGCCAGCTGGACCACCACCCAGGTGACGATCACCGTCGATCCGACCTCGATCAACACGGGCCTGGCGGACTTCGACAAGACCATCGCCGGTCCCAGCTATTTCGACGCGGCCCGGTATCCCGCCATCACCTTCGTCTCCCACAAGGTCGAGGGCGCCGACGGCAAGGGCACGGTGAGCGGCGACCTGAGCTTCCATGGGGTCACCAGGCCGGTGACCCTGGACGTCGCCTTCAACGGCGTGGGGCCGGGCGTGCTGGGCGCGGGCACGCGGATGGGCTTCTCCGGGACCACCCGCATCAAGCGCTCCGACTTCGGCGTCACGACCATGAGCCAGTTCGCCGGAGATGACCTGGACCTCGTCTTCGAGGTCGAGTTCGTCAAGAAATAGGCCGTGTCCGTCGCCCAGGCCCGCGACCGCTACTCCACCGTCGCCATCGTCCTGCACTGGCTGATCGCCGGCGCCATCGTGTTCCAGGTGCTGGTCGCCTGGCGGATGCACGACCTGAAGACGCCGCTCGGCTTCGCCCTGACCCAGTTGCACAAGTCGGTGGGGATCACGGTGCTGGTCCTCAGCCTCGCGCGGCTGGCCTGGCGGCTGATGAACCCGCCGCCGCCGGAGCCGGCGGGCCTGGCGACCTGGGAGCGGGTGCTGTCCAAGGCGGTCCACGTCCTGCTCTACGCGATCATGATCGGCATGCCGATCACCGGCTGGATCATGGTCTCGGCCAGCCGCATCCAGATCCCGACCCTGCTGTACGGGACCATTCCCTGGCCGCACCTGCCCATCGCCGACCTGCCTGCGCAGGCCAGGGCGCCCTGGCGAACGATCGGCTCCGAAGGTCACGAATGGCTGGCTTTCGGCGCCTACGGCCTGATCCTGCTGCACGTGGCCGGGGCGCTGAAGCACCAGTTGCTGGACCGGGCCACACCGGTCCTGTCCCGGATGGCCCCCGGCGCCAGGCCCGGGCGGTGGTTCGATCCCCGACTGCTGCTGATCGCCGCCGCGGCGGCGGGGGTGATCACCGCCGCGGAGCTGATCGTTCCACCGCTTCCGGCCAGCGCGCCCCTGCCGCCGCCGAGCCTGGCCCCGGCCGCGGCCGAAACGCCGGCCGCCGTCCCGCCGCCGCCGGCAGTCGCGCCCATGACCGAGGCGCCCGCCGCGCCCGCGCCCGCGCCGGCCGCCGCCGAGCCCAGCCGCTGGACGGTGGCGCCGGGCTCGACCCTGAGCTTCTCCACCTCGTGGAGCGGCCAGGCCATCGACGGGCGGTTCGACAGATGGTCCGCGGACGTGGTGTTCGGCCCCGAGGCCCTGGCCAGATCGAAGGTCCGCGTCTCCATCGACCTGGCCTCGGTCTCCACCGGCGACCCGCAGCGCGACCAGACCCTGTCCACCGCCGACTGGTTCGGCGCCGACACCCATCCCCAGGCCACGTTCACCGCCGATCGCTTCGAGAAGAAAGGCGAGGGCCGCTACGTCGCCCACGGCCAGCTCACCCTGCGCGACGCGACCCGGCCGGCGGACCTGCCCTTCACCCTGAAGATCGACGGGGACAAGGCGCGCATGAGCGGTGTAACGACCCTCGACCGCACAGCCTTTGGCGTGGGGCAGGGCGAGTGGCAGGCGACAGACCAGATCCCGGCAAGCGTGAAGGTGAGCGTCCAGCTCACGGCGACGCGGCGATAGCCGCGGCGGCCGCGGCCCTGCGGGCCGGCGGGCTGGTGATCCTGCCGACCGAGACGGTCTACGGCCTGGCGGGTGACGCCGCCAACCCCGCCGCGGTGGCCGCGATCTTCGAAGCCAAGGGCCGGCCGCGGTTCAATCCACTGATCAGCCATGTGGCCGACCTCGCCGCCGCCGAGGCCATCGCCGTGTTCGACGAGCGGGCGCGCCGGCTGGCGGCCGCTTTCTGGCCCGGCCCTCTGACCCTGGTCCTGCCGATCGCCCCCGATACGCCGGTCTGCGACCTGGCCCGCGCCGGGCTCGACACCGTGGCGGTGCGGGTTCCGGCCCACCCGCTCGCCCGCGCCCTGCTCGCCGCGTTCGGCGGCCCGGTGGTCGCGCCCTCGGCCAACCGCTCCGGCCGACCGAGCCCCACCACCTATGCCGACGCCCTGGAGGAGACCGGCGACAAGGCCGCCGCCGCCCTTGACGGCGGCCCCTGCGACGTGGGCCTGGAGTCCACCGTCGTCGCCCTGCTGGACCGGCCTCGCCTGCTGCGGCCGGGCGCCGTGACCCGCGCCGGGATCGAGGCGCTGATCGGGCCCCTGGCCGAGGCGGAGGCCGACGCCCGGCGCTCGCCCGGCCGCCTGGCCCGACACTACTCGCCCAGGGCGCCGGTGCGGATCGACGCCGTCGAACCCAGGGCCGGGGAGGCCTACCTGGCCTTCGGTCCCTACCCGCCGGGACCCGGAGTCTGGAACCTGAGCCCGCGCGGCGACCTCGCCGAGGCGGCGGCCAATCTCTTCGCCCACCTGCGCGCCGCCGACCGCACGGACCCCGCCGCCATCGCCGTGGCGCCGATTCCTCAGGACGGCCTGGGCGAGGCGATCAACGACCGCCTGAGCCGCGCCGCGGGCTTTGTGGGATAGCCGCGAAGGGCTAGGATCGCGCCCATGACCGCTCCTGTCCCCGCCGACGTGCTCTCCCGCCTGAAGGCCGTGCTGGGCGAGGGGGGCTGGAGCACCGATCCCGAGCGCCTGGCCCCCAAGCTGCTGGAGTGGCGCGACCGCTGGACGGGCGCGACGCCGCTGCTGGCCCTGCCCCGGACCACCGCCGACGTCTCCGCCGTGGTGGGAATCTGCGCCGAGGCCGGCGTGGCGATCACGCCCCAGGGCGGCAACACCGGGCTGGTGGGCGGCCAGATTCCGCAGGGCGAAATCCTGCTCTCCACCGAGCGGATGCGGACCATCCGCGACATCGACGCCTTCGACGACGTGATCGTGGCCGAGGCGGGGGTCACCCTGGCGGCCGTGCACGAGGCGGCGCTGGAGAAGCGCCGGCGCTTCCCGCTGGGCCTGGCCTCGGAGGGCTCGGCCACCGTCGGTGGGGTGGTGTCGACCAACGCCGGCGGCACCGCCGTCCTGCGCTACGGGACGACCCGCGACCTGGTGCTGGGCCTGGAGGCCGTCCTGCCCAACGGCGAGGTCTGGAACGGACTGAAACGGCTGCGCAAGGACAATACCGGCTACGACCTCAAGCAGCTGCTGATCGGCGCGGAGGGGACCCTGGGCGTGGTGACGGCCGCCAGCCTCAAGCTGTTCCCGATCCTGACCAGCCGCGCCACCGCCATCGCCGCGGTGGACAGCCCGGAGGCGGGGGTCGAACTGCTGGTGCGCGCCAAGGAGACCGCCGGCGGGGCGGTGGAGGCCTTCGAGCTGATGGGGCGGCGCGGGATCGAGTTCGTGCTGAAGAACATCCCGAACCAGCGCGACCCGCTGGCGGACGTCCACCCCTGGTACGTGCTTGTGGAGATCGCCTCGGGCGAGCCCGGCGCCGCCGAGGCCGCCATGGAGCGCCTGCTGGCCAAGGGCCTGGAGGACGGGCTGATCCGCGACGCCGCGGTCGCCCAGACCGAGGCCCAGGCCAGGGCCTTCTGGTCGATCCGCGAGAACCAGTCGCCGGGCCAGAAGCCCGAGGGCTCCACCTGGAAACACGACGTCTCGGTGCCGGTCAGCCAGGTCGCCCGCTTCATCGCCCAGGCTTCGGCCGCCATGGAGGCCTTCGCACCGGGCTGCCGGATCACCGCCTTCGGCCACGTGGGCGACGGCAACATCCATTACGACGTGATCCGCCCCGACGGCGGCTCCGACGCCGAGCACTCGGCCAGGCGCGACCAGGGCAGCCGTATGGTCCACGACATCGTCGCCTCGATGGGGGGCTCGATCTCGGCCGAGCACGGCCTGGGCTCCATGAAGACCGAGGAGGCCCGGCGCTACAAAAGTCCGGTCGAGGTTGCGGCGCTGACGGCGATACGGCAAAGCCTGGACCCCAAGCGGATCATGAATCCGCGCGTCCTCTTCTAAAGCCACATGCTGATCGTCCTCTCGCCCGCCAAGGCGCTGAACTTCGCCGCGCCCGCCAGGCCCGCGCCCATGTCGACGCCGGAAATGGCGCAGGACATCGCCGAGCTGTCGGCGGTCGCCAAGGCGCTCACCGTCCGCCAGATCAAGGGGCTGATGGACCTGTCCGACAGCCTGGCCCTGCTCAACCGCGAGCGTTTCCAGGCCTTCGACCCGGCCATGGAGGACGGCCTGCAGGCGGCCTTCGCCTTCAACGGCGACGTCTATGCCGGCCTGCGCGCCCGCGAGCTGGACAAGAAGGGCCTGGCCTACGCCCAGGACCACATCCGCATCCTGTCGGGACTCTACGGCCTGCTGAAGCCGCTGGACGGCATCCAGCCCTATCGGCTGGAGATGGGAACCGCGCTGAAGACCCGGCGGGGCAAGACCCTCTACGCCTTCTGGGGCGACCGCATCGCCCAGGCGCTGAACGCGCAGGCCATGGGCGCCAGGGACAAGACCCTGGTCAACGCCGCCTCCCAGGAATACTTCGGCGCGGTTTCGCGGAAGGCCCTGACCTTGCCGGTGGTCAATCTGCGGTTCTTCGAGGAGAAGGACGGCGAGGCCAGGATCATCAGTTTCTACGCCAAGCGGGCCCGGGGGCTGCTGGCGCGCTACGCCATCGACCACCGGATCGAGAAGGCGGCCGACCTTCGGGCCTTCGATTCCGACGGCTACCGCTTCCAGGCGGCGGCCTCCAGCGACACCGAGTGGGTGTTCTCCCGCCCGCAACCGCCGCCCATCGCGGCCGTGAGGGCCAAAGCCAAGAAGGACGCCTGACCATGGCCGTCGACTATGGACTGAAGGGCCACGTGGCGGTGATCACCGGCTCCACCAGCGGCATCGGCCAGGCCATGGCCGCGGCCCTGGCCGAGCAGGGCGTCAACGTGGTCCTCAACGGCTTCGGCGACCCGGCCCAGATCGAGACCGACCGCCGGAATCTCGCCGAGCGCACCGGCGTGGAGGTCCGCTACCACGGCGCCGACATGACCAGGCCCAAGGAGATCGCCGACCTGATCGACTATGCGGTCACCGAGTTCGAGCGGCTGGACATCCTGGTCAACAACGCCGGCCTGCAGCACGTGGCGCCGATCGAGGACTTCCCGGACGAGAAGTGGGACCAGTTGATCGCCATCATCCTGTCCTCGACCTTTCACACCACCAAGGCGGCGATCCCGATCATGAAGGCCCAGAAGCGGGGGCGGATCGTCAATATCGCCTCGGCCCACGGCCTGGTCGCCTCGCCGTTCAAGTCCGCCTATGTGGCCGCCAAGCATGGGGTGGTGGGCTTCACCAAGGCGACCGGGGTCGAGCTCGCCCGCACGGGGATCACCTGCAACGCCATCTGCCCCGGCTATGTGAAGACCCCGCTGGTGGAACAGCAGATCGGCGATCAGGCCAGGGCCCGCGGCATTCCCGTCGACCGGGTGATCGAGGACGTGATCCTGGCGGCCCAGCCCAACAAGGCCTTCGCCGAGTACGAACACCTGGCCGGAATGCTGCTCTACCTGGTCTCGGACATGGGGGCCTCGGCGACCGGGGCGGCGATGACCATCGACGGGGGCTGGACGGCGACCTGACCGCGGCCGGCGGCCGGTCGTGCATGAACTATTGTTCATGACAAGGTACCTTGTGACACTCACTACCTTGCGATAGACAATGCCTCGTTCAGAAGGAGCGAGACATCGTGTCGGAAGCGGTCCAGGCGCAGCTGAAAAGAGGGGTGCTCGAGCTTTGCGTGCTCGCCCTGCTCTCGCGAGGCGACGCCTACGCCTACGAGATCGCGAGCCGTCTCGCCAAGGGGATCGATATGGGCGAGGGCACCATCTACCCATTGATGCGACGAATGCAGTCCGACGGCCTGGTCGACACCTATCTGGTGGAAAGCTCGTCCGGGCCGCCGCGCAAGTACTATAAATTGACCGCCGCCGGCGAGGCGACCTTCACCGCCCAGAAGGCGGAATGGACCGCCTTCTCCAAGGCCGTGAACGACATCCTCGGAGGCGCCCAATGAGCCGCCAGGTCTTCATGACGCGACTTCGCGACGGCCTGCGGGGCCTGCCGCCCCAGGCCATCGAGGAGTTCTGCGCCGACTACGAGGCGCACTTCGCCGAGGGCGAGGCGGCCGGCCGCACCGAGACCGAGGTGGCCGCCGCCCTGGGCGACCCCACCCGGCTGGCCCGCGAGCTGCGCGCCGAGGCCGACCTGAAGCGCTGGGAGACCGAGCGCAATCCGTCGGCCGCCGCTTCCGCGGTGTTCGCGGTTCTGGGCCTTGGCGCCATCGACGTCCTGATCCTGCTGCCGATCTTCCTGTCGATCGCCGGAACCCTGCTGGGCTTCGCCATCGCCGCCCTGGCCTGCTTCGGCGTCGGGGCCGTGCTGTTCGCCGCCGCCGCCTTCGTCTTCGAGGGATCTGAGGTGGCCGCCGTCATGCTGGCCAGCCTGGGCCTGATGGCGGGGGCGACCTCGATCGGCGCCGTCACCACCCTGATCTCCATCGGCTTCATCAACGCCACGGTCTGGTACGGCCGCCTGCACATGCGCCTGCTGCGACCCGCCCTCGAACCTACGGAGGCCCGCTCGTGATCCGCACCCTGGTTCTGGTCGCCGTCACCGGCTTCGTGCTCTCGATCGGCTGCATCGCCGCGGCCATCTCCATCGCCGGCGGTCCGTTCGCCATCCGCGACTGGGCGATGGTGCATTCGGACTCCGACTGGACCTGGAACGGCCATCACTACGGCCACGGCCATCGGCTCCGCGGGACCCTGCGCCTGGACGGGGACGAGGATGGCGGAACCGACGCCGCCCGCCACGCCACCCGCGACTTCACCTGGTCCGGCGGCGACCGCCTGGACGTCGAAGCCCCGGCCGACATCGTCTACGCCCAGGGCCCGGTGGCCAAGCTCACCATCGCCGGCCCGGCCGGGATGGTCGAACACGTGCAGGTCCGCGACGGCCGCATCCTGGTCGAGCCGGAGTACCGGAGCGACGGCAGGCTGAAGATCCTGCTGACCGCCCCGGGCGTTCGCCGGTTCGACCTGTCCGGGTCCCAGAACCTTGTGGTCGAGGACTATCGCCAGGATCGGCTGGACCTGGACATCTCCGGCGCCGCCCATGTCTCCGCCAAGGGCGAGGCCAAGGCGGTGAGGCTCGACATCGCCGGCTCCGGCGACGCCGACCTGGCCGAACTGGCGGTGGATGACGCCCAGATCGACATCTCCGGCTCCGGCCGCGCCAAGATCGGTCCCAAGGCGTCGGCGCGGATCGACGTCTCCGGTGACGGCGAGGTCGAACTCACCACCAAGCCGGTGAAGCTGGCGACCGAAATCTCCGGCTCCGGCCGTGTGAGCCAGCCGGGCGCGCCGGACTAGGTTCGCGACCGGCCGCTCCCGCCATCCACCGGTCGGCCGAAGGCCGGACCGGGGGATGACGCTCCCGGGGCCGCCTAGTGCTTCAGGCCGTCCACGGCCGCGAGGACCGCGCTGACCGGCGGGCGGGTCTTGTAGCCTTCCTCGGCCAGCTTGGCCTGGACCACGCCGCGCGGCGAGATCACGAAGATTCCCGGCATCGGCACGCCGAAGGCGAAGCTGTCGGCCTTGTACTGCGGGTCCCGCAGCTTGAAGGCGTCGATGGTGGTCGAGCCCTGGTCCGAGAGGAACGTGTAGGGGATCTGCTGCAGCTGGGTGAAGTGGGTCAGCACTTCCGGCGGGTCGTAGCTCAGGGCCACCAGGTTATAGCCGCGCTGGGCCAGCGGAGCCTTGGCGTCCTTGAGCTCGATGAGCTGCTTCATGCAGTAGGGGCACCATTTGGCGGACCGGAAGAACACCAGCACCACGCCGTTCTTGCCCGAGAGCTTGGCGATGTTGGTGGGATTGCCGGTCACGTCCTTGGCCGCGATGGGCGGGACCTTGGCGCCCACGGCGGGGCCGATGTCGAAAGCGGCGGCCGCGACGGGCCAGAGGAGCGCCAGGGCGGCGAGGACGGGTGCGAGCTTCATGCGGTGACTCCTGGCGCCCCAATGGCGCCGCTGCGGAATAGTTCGCGCGAAGCGGCGGATGGTTTCAGCCCGGCACGCCGGAAACGCCGGACGTCACCGGAAGTCGGGGCTGAAGCGGATGTTGTCCCTGGCCAGGCCTTCCGTGACCACCTCGACCCCGCCGCTCTTGACCATCCATTCCAGCCGGTGGTCGCGGTACTCGCGCTTGAACAGGCCCTGCTTCACCAGTTCGGCGACATTGGGCATGGCGGCCGCCGCCGAGGGGGCGACGGCTTCGGCGTTGGTGGCCGCGACCGACGGGCGGGCGTTGGCGCGGGTCAGCCAGTCGGAAAGCTTCGAGCCCTTGGCCGGCGGATTGCCGTGGCCGACCGAGCCGTTGAGATAGGGAACCACCGCCAAGTCGCCCCAGCCGAAGGTCTCGCCGTTGAACCAGGGCCGGGATTGAAGTTGGGACTCCAGCCAGGCGAAGAAGCCGGCGGTCTGCTGCGCGGCCCTGGCGGTCAGGGTCGCGGCCAGCTCGCCCTCGGCGCGGCGGAACCAGCGGATCTCCGAAAGTCCCCAGTTGATGGCCTCGAAGTGGGTGTCCATCACCTCTTCCAGCATCCGCACCCGGGCGCGCTCGGCCGGTGTCGTCGGCAGCAGGGGCGGGGTGGGCCAGCGGTCCTCGATGTATTCCAGGATGATCGTGGAATCGAAGACCTGGACCTCGCCGTCCACCAGGGCGGGAACCTCGGCGCGGGGGTTGGCCTTCAGGAAGTCTCCCTGCGCGCCGCCGGCGCCCAGCCCGCCCGGAGACACGGCCTCGAAGGCCTGGCCTTTCTCACGCAGCGCGATCTTGACCTTCTGGGCGTAGGGCGAAAGCGGGTGGTCATAGAGGGTGAGCATGACGTCGGCCTCCAAGTTGGTTGAGCGAGCGAACGGCCCGGACCCAGGGGAAGTCAAATGCACGTTCCTCTCCCGGCATGCGGGCGCGACGGAGTCCTCTTGACGAACGCCGGGCGAGCACGGCTTTTCGGACCCAACAATCGTTTGAACGGGAGAGTGACGGCCATGGCCTATAAGCCATTCGATCTGACGGGAAAGGTGGCGCTGGTCACCGGCGGCAACGGCGGGATCGGTTTCGGCATGGTCGAGGCGATGGCCCAGGCGGGCGCCGACGTGGTGATCTGGGGCTCGAACGCCAAGAAGAACGCCGCCGCCGAGGAAAAGCTGACGGGCCTGGGCGTCCGGGTGCTGACCCAGGCGGTCGACGTGGCCGACGAGTCGGCGGTGAAGGCCGCGATGGCCGAGGCGGTGGCCAAGATGGGCCGCATCGACACCGTCATCGCCAACGCCGGGATCGGCGGCGGCGCGACCAGCTTCGCCGAGTTCCCCACCGAGACCTATCGCCGGGTGCTGTCGGTCAATCTCGACGGGGTGTTCTTCACCTTCCGCGAGGCCTGCAAGCACATGGTCGAACGGGCCGGCCAGGGCGACAAGGCCGGCGGTTCGCTGGTGGTGATCTCCTCGCTCTCGGCCCTCGACGGCGCGGCGCGCAACGAGGCCTACGCCGCCACCAAGGGCGCGGTGATCTCGATGATCCGCGCCATCGCCGTGGAGCACGCCCGCTACGGCGTGCGGGCCAACGCTATCCTGCCCGGCTGGATCGCCACCGACATGACGGCCGGCGCCCAGGGCAGCGACAAGTTCAACGACGCGGTGATCAAGCGGGTGCCCATGCGCCGCTGGGGCAAGCCGGCGGACTTCGGCGGCATGGCGGTCTACCTCGCCTCGGACGCCTCGGCCTTCCACACCGGCGACAGCTTCCTGATCGACGGCGGGTACGGGGTGTTCTGAGCCGCCGTCCGGTCTGACGCGATGGGCGCGCGCGACATCACCATCTTCATCGAAGGGTCGGCGAGCGCGCGGTCCGCCTCCTCGAACGAAACGACCGCGGTGATGGCGATGGCCGGGTCGACCCGCCGGGCCACCACGAAGTCGAGGGCGGCCGCGACCATCGGCACGCCCTGGCCGCGACCGGTGTAGAAGCGGAAGCCCTTGGCGTACATCTCGCGCATCGGGAACAGCACGTCGGCCCAGTGCGTGCCGACCGAGGAGCAGACGCCCTCGGGCTCGGTGGAG
>DASUIJ010000181.1:0-3637 GCA_036279815.1 Phenylobacterium sp.
TCGGCCGACCACCGGAGCCCCAGGTCGGTGGGCGGCAAGAACACCCAGACCGTCCATATCCAGCTGGACTCCGACATCGACGGTCACTGCGAACGTGCGAGGGCCGCGGGCGGGGAGATCATCGCCGAGCCCGAAACCCAGTTCTACGGCGAACGCACCTATCGCTGCCGCGATCCGGAAGGCCACATCTGGACCCTGTCCCAGGCCGTCGCCGTGGTGAGCCTGGCCGACCAGGAGGCGGCCAGCGGCCTGAAATACAAGGTCGGCGGGTGAGCGCGGCGGCCGCCAGGACCGCCGAGGTCGACCGGACGCTGGCGGCCCTGGCCGACCCGCATCGCCGCCAGGTGATCGACCTTCTGAGCCGGGGGCCGCGGCAGGCCGGTGAGCTGGCCCGGGAGACCGGCCTGACCCCGCCCGCCATGAGCCGTCACCTCAAGGCGCTGAAGGCCGGCGGCCTGGTGGAGGAAACGCATCCTGCGTTCGATGCCCGGGTGCGCATCTACGCCCTGAGGCCCGAACCCATGGTCCGCCTCCTGCACTGGCTGGAGGAGGCCGAGCGGCTCTGGAGCGAGCAGCTCGTGGCGTTCAAGTCCCATGTCGAGCGCGAAGCGTGACCTCGAAAGTCTTTGTGTCCCTGAGGGTCCGGGCCCGGCCCGAACACGCCTTCGAGGTTTTCGTGGGCGAGATCGGCCTGTGGTGGAAACCCAACGGCCTGTTCCAGACCACGCCGCGCGCGCCTGGCCTGCTGGCCTTCGAGCGGGAGGAGGGCGGGCGCCTCACCGAGACCCTGGCCAACGGCAAGGTGTTCGAGATCGGACGCATCCTGGCCTGGGAGCCGCCCGGCCGGCTGGTCTTCTCCTGGCGGCAGGCCAATTTCCCGCCGGACCTCAGGACCGAGGTGGAGGTGCGCTTCGAGGCGGTGGGGGAGGAGACCCGGGTCAGTGTCGAGCATCGCGGCTTCGATCAGGTCCCCGGCGACAGCGTCGCGCGCCACGGTTTCCCGGACGAGGCGCTGCTGATGCGCCTGGCCGAGTGGTGGCAGGCCCTGCTGGGTTCCCTGCGCGGCCAGGTCGGATAACGCTGTTGCGCCAGTTCTGGGTTTGTCTGATGTTCAGGTTCGTGGAGACCGCATGACCCAGCCCGCCTCGCAGCCGACCGCCGCGCGCCGCAAGGCCGCCTTCGGGTTCGTCTTCGCCTGCGCGCTGATGAACGCGGTGTCGTTCGGGATCATGATCCCGGTGCTGCCCAACCTCATCAAGCAGTTCGCCGGCGGCGACACGGCCCAGGCCTCGCTGATCAATGTGGTGTTCTCGGTCACCTGGGGCCTGATGCAGTTCTTCTGCGGCCCGGTGCTGGGCATGCTGTCCGACCGCATCGGCCGAAGGCCGGTCATGCTGATCTCGCTTTTCGGCCTGGCGATCGACTTCCTGTTCATGGCCTTCGCCCCCAGCCTGGCCTGGCTGTTCGTCGGGCGGGTGATCAACGGGCTGACGGCGGCCAGCTTCTCCACCGCCAACGCCTATGTGGCCGACGTCACCACCCCGCAGAACCGGGCCAAGGCGTTCGGCTGGATGGGCTCGGCGTTCAGCTTCGGCTTCCTGATCGGGCCGGCCCTGGGCGGCTTCCTGGCGGGACCGTTCATGACCCAGTACCTGGGCGACTTCGCCCTGCGGCTGCCGTTCCTGGTGGCGGCGGTGCTGACCGCGATCAACTGGCTCTATGGCCTGCTGATCCTGCCCGAGTCCCTGCCGCCGGAGCGCCGGGTGACGAAGTTCGACTGGCGTCGCGCCAATCCTCTCGGCGCGCTGTCCTTCCTGAAGGCGCATGGCGAGCTGCTGGGCCTGGCCTCGACCGGGTTCCTGTTCCAGCTCGCCCACACCGTCCTGCCCTCCATCTTCGTGCTCTACGCCGGGTACCGGTACGACTGGGGCACCGACATCATCGGGCTCACCATGCTGTTCACCGGCGCCCTGGGCATCGTGGTCCAGACCCTGTTCGTGGGGCCTGTCGTGGCCAGGATCGGTGAGCGGGGCGCTCTGCTGCTGGGCGCGCTCGGCGGCGCGGCCGGCTTCTTCCTCTATGGGATCGCCTCGGAGGGCTGGGCCTATGTCGCCTCCGCCCCGGTCTTCGCCCTGCTCAACTTCATGCAGCCCGGTCTTCAGGGCCTGATGACCCGACGGGTCGGACCGCAGCAGCAGGGCCAGCTGCAGGGCGCGAACCAGAGCCTGCAGGGCATCGCCTCGGTGACCGGGCCGGTGATCTTCGGCGCCACCTTCGCCTGGGCGGTTCGGCACGACGCGACCCTGCACCAGCCGGGCCTGCCGATCTTCATCGCGTCCGGCCTGCTGGTCGCGGCCTTCCTGCTGGCGGTGAAGGTCGGACACGCGCCTTCCGCCGCGGCGGCCCCCGCGGAGTAGGTCGGTCCAGGCGGCTTGCCTTCGCGTGTGGAGCCTCTAAGCTTCACAACCATGACGACGATGACGACGATGCGAGCTTAGGCCGGGCCCCGGGGCCGAGATCCCCGGCTCGCCCAAGGTCTATCCATTCCGGCCGACCGCGGCCGGGTCCATCGCCATGCCGGCCGACCGCCGGATCTTCGGATCAATCCATGTCGACAACGGCTTCCCGCTCCGCGCCGGCGTCCCGCGCCGGCCTCGGCTTCATCGCCGTCACCATCTGCCTGGACGTGGTGTCCCACACCATGGTCTTCCCGGTCCTGCCCCGCCTGGTGGAGAGCCTGGTGGGCGGGCAGGTGTCCGCCGCCGCCCGTTGGGTAGGGGTGCTGGTCGCCGCCTGGTCGGTGGCCCAGTTCTTCGCCGCTCCGGTGATCGGAATGCTCTCCGACCGGTTCGGACGCCGGCCGGTGATCCTGATCTCGATCTTCGGGCTCAGCATCGACCTGGCGATCATGGCGCTGGCGCCGACCCTGGCCTGGCTCCTGGTCGGCCGCGTCATGTGCGGTCTCACCGCCGGCGCCCAGGCCGCCGCCATGGCCTATGTGGCCGACATCACCCCTCAGGAGGATCGCGCCAGGAGCTACGGCTGGCTGAACGCCGCGGCCTGGACGGGCGTGATCCTGGGCCCGGCGGTGGGCGGGCTGATCGGCGCCGTGGACCCCCGCGCGCCGTTCTGGGCCGCGGCCGCCGTGGCGCTGGCCAACGGCGTCTACGGCCTGTTCGTGCTGCCGGAGTCGCTGTCGGCCGACCGACGCGCCCCGCTCCGCTGGGCCGGCGCCAACCCGCTGGGATCCCTGCGACTTGTGATCTCACGGCCAGGCCTGCCGGTGCTGGCGCTGATCCTGCTGCTGCTGTGGTTCGCCATGCACGCCATGAACAGCGTCTTCGTGCTCTACACCGCCTATCGGTACGCCTGGGACCCGATGGCGCTCGGGATCTTCTGCAGCGTGCTCGGGGCGGTGAACATCGTCGTCACCAGCCAGCTGACCGGGCGGGCGGTCAAGCGGCTGGGGGAGCGCCGGACCCTGATCGCCGGCCTCACCGCCCAGGTGGTCGGGTACGCCGCGGTGGGGCTGGCGCCCAGCAGCGTCTGGTTCTGGATCGCCAACGCGCCCATGGCGCTGGCCAATGTGGCGGGGCCGGCGCTGCAGGCGATGATGACCGCCAAGGTCGACCCGGAC
>DASUIJ010000182.1:0-10719 GCA_036279815.1 Phenylobacterium sp.
CGATCAGCGGGCGCGGTCGGTTGTAGAAGTCCTTGGGCGGCGTCCCCACGGTGCGGACGTCCAGCTCCATGCGGCGCAGCAGGCGGGACACCGCCGGGGTCTCCTGGTCGCCGAGCTTCACGCCCAGGGCGCAGGAGTAGCGGCGAAACGCGGCGCCGCTCCAGATATCGTCGTCCTTGGCGGCCTCGGCCCAGCGCGGCGACCCGGCCAGGGCGCGGGTCTCCTCATAGCGTTGGCGGTCGGCGCGCCCCCGCAGGCTGTCCGGCGCGGGCGGCGGGCCCAGCAGGGCGGCGCCGTCGATGGGGTTGGAGGTGAAATAGCCGGCGGGCCGGGCGGCGGCCGGCGCGGCCACGGGCCCGTGGGTGGGGCCGGGCTTCGGGGTGGAAACGGCCGAGCAGGCGGCCAGGGCGGCGACCAGACCGGCCGCCAGGAAGGCATGACGAGACATCGCACTGCCATAGGACGGTTCCGCGCCGGGCGGAACCGTCCCGTGCAACCTGGCCTAGCGAAGGACGGTCAGGCCGTTCTTGATCACGGTCGCGCCGCGGGCCTTCACCCGGGCCTCGAACGAGATGTTCTTGCCGTCCTTCCACAGGTCCACCGTGATGGTGTCGCCGGGGAAGACCGGGGCCGAGAACCTGGCCTGGTGGGAATAGATCTGGTCCGGATCGAACCCGGTGATCGCCTGCAGCACGGCGCGGCAGGTGATGCCGTAGGTGCACAGGCCATGCAGGATCGGCCGGTCGAAGCCGGCGCGCCTGGCCACGTCGGGGTCGGAGTGCAGCGGGTTGCGGTCGCCGTTCAGGCGGTAGAGCAAGGCCTGGTCCTCACGGGTGGTGAAGTCCACCGACATGTCCGGCGCCCGGGTCGGCACCGCGTGGGGTTCCGGCGCGCCTTCCGCGGGACCGCCGAAGCCGCCGTCGCCGCGGGCGAAGGTGGAGCCGGTCAGGGTGGCGATCTTCTCGCCTTTCTCGTCCTTCCAGACGGTCTCGTTGATGATCACCGCGCCCTTGCCTTCGCCCTTGTCGAAGGCGCCGACGGTGCGGCCCTCGGCCGTGAAGGTCCCGTGGGCGGGCAGGGGCTTATGCAGCTCCACCTTCTGCTCGCCGTGGACGACCATCAGGAAATTGATCTGGCTGGGGCGATGGCCGGGGGGCATTTCCGGCGCCGGACCGGCCGAGCCGCGCAGGCCGGAGGCCAGCACCGTGGCGGCGGTCGGGATCACCTTGAGGTTCTTCTCGTAGACGAAGGGCAGCTCCGTCTCGTTCATCGGGTCCTGCCCCATGCCGACGCCAAGGGCGTACAGCATCACGTCCTTGTCGCCATAGCTGAAGGTGCGGGCGGCGGTGCGTTGTTGCAGGATGTCGGGATAATAGATGGGCATTGAAAATACGTCCTCCGATATGCGGCCAATTCGGCGTTCTTGAATGGGGGCGATTGAAGCCTCTGCGCCGAAGCTAGGCAAGCAGCGTGCGCGGGGATTTGCCGCCTCATCGCCGATCAGGTAGAAGCCGGACCTCGCGAAGCCGGCCCCCGGGGCCGCGCCTCAGATTCCTATTCTCGCCCAGCATATCGAAGGCAATTCATGGCGAACGAAACCCAGATCAATGCGGGCGGCCAGATCAGCGGCAACGTCCTCTTCTATTCCAAGCCCGAGCCGCTCTCGCCCGAGCTCCACAAGGGCCTCGGCGTCAAGCGCATGGACGGCCCGTTCGGCTTCGCCCGGGTCGGCCACGCCGTTCCGTTGGCCGTGACCGAGTTCAGCCTCGCGGCGGTGACCGGCCCGATCATCTTCGTCGGCGAGGACAAGACCCCGCTGGCGGTCATGGGCCTCAACACCAACGACAACATCTTCCTGCGCGAGGACGGCCTGTTCGAGGCCGGGGTCTACATCCCCGCCTATATCCGCCGCTATCCGTTCGTGTTCGCCAACGATGCGGCCGCCAACCAGTCGATCCTCTGCATCGACCGCGCCGCGGAGTTCATCGTCGAGGGCGGTGAGCTGCAGTTCTTCAATGCGGACAACACGCCCAGCGAGTACACCAACAACTGCATCGAGTTCTGCAACAACTACGAGATCGAGCGTCAGCGCACCTCCAACTTCGTGCAGATGCTGAAGGACCTCGACCTCTTCGAGGTGAAGACCGCCACCCACACCCCGGCCAACGAGGACGGCACGCCGGGCGAACCCCAGGTGATCGCCGAGTTCTTCGGCGTGTCCGAGGAGAAACTCAACGCCCTGCCGGCCGACAAGCTCGCCGAACTGCGGGACAACGGCGCCCTGATGCAGATCTATGCGCACCTCATCAGCCTGGTGGGCTGGGACCGCCTGATCGCGCTTCAGATGTACAAGAACGCCATGTCCGAGATGCAGGCGGCCAACGCCTGAGGGCGTCGGTTCTAGCGCGAGAAGACGCTGCGGGTCAGGCAGGAGAAGACCAGCCGGCCCGCTTCGTCGAGCAGGTCGTGCTGGGCGATGATGATGCCCTTGCCGTCGCCGACCGGGTCCTTGCCCATCACGGTCATGCGGCCGCGCAGGGACTCGCCCGCCGGCGGATTGCGCGCCCAGCGCAGGGCGTCGACTCCCAGCCGCTTGGTCTGCGGCCAGCCCACGGCGGCGGCGGCGTCCAGGCGGGCCCAGATGGCGTAGACCATGGCGTCGGGGGCGCCGCGCTCCAGCGGCCAGCCGGGGGCGAAGGCCTCGATGAAGGCCTCCAGCGCGCGGGAATCGACACGGACCTCGCCCAGCGAGACCACCTGTCCGATTTCAATGTCGTCGAAGGGCGCGGGCACTTGAAGGCCTCCGGAGTCACGAGCGTGCTGATTCGCGATGATGCGGCGGGTCGACGCAGCAAGTCGAGCCCCGGGGCGTAACCCTTGGGCGCCCCTGTGCGTATTGACCAGGGCTGCCCATATGGGGAGCGAGCTTTTCGCGGTAGGACTGCAGTATGAAGCGTTTCATCGTCGGAACCCTGGCCGCGCTCGGCCTGTCCCTGGCCGTGCCCGCCGCCGCGGCTCCCGTGAAGACCGCGCACGTCACCGTCGAGCTGGTTCCCCAGTCCCAGGGCGTGACCCCGGGCGGCGTCGTCCAGGTGGCCCTGCGCCAGGACATCCAGTCCGGCTGGCACACCTATTGGAAGAACTCCGGGGACTCCGGCGCGCCCACCGAGATCACCTGGACCCTGCCCGCCGGCTGGAAGGCCGGCGACATCGTGTGGGCGCCGCCTGCCCGGCAGCCGACCGGCCCGCTGATGAACTACGGCTATCACGATCAGGTTCTGCTGCCGGTCGCGATCACCGCGCCCAAGTCCGCCAGGCCGGGCGAGACCGTCACGCTGAAGGCCCACGCATCGCTGCTGGTCTGCGCCGACGTCTGCGTTCCCGAAGACGCCGACCTGACCCTGGACCTGCCGGTGGTCGCCGCCGCGCCCGCGCCGGACGCGACCTGGGGCGCCAGGATCACCCAGGCGCTCGACGCCTCGCCCAAGGCCGGCGCCGTGACCGGCGCGGTGGCCAAGGACGGCAAGGTCCTGAAGCTCGCGGTGACCGGCGCGGCGCTGAAGGGCGCCGACATGGCCGACGCCTATTTCTACCCCTTCGCCTCGGACGCCATCGACCACGCCAAGCCGCAGGCGATCGAGCGTGGTCCGCAGGGCCTGACCCTGACGCTGGCCCCGTCGTTCGGCAAGGAAGACGCACCGGCTCCGGCGCTGTTGGCGGGGGTGCTGGAGGTCGGCGGCAAGGCCTATGAGGTCGCCGCCGCGCCCGGCGCTCTCCCGCCCGCCGCCGCGGGACTCGGCCCGCCCCCCGCCAAGGCCGCCCGGGCCGCGGCCGGCGCGGGCGTGGGAATGGGCCTGATCGGAGCCATCGCCTTCGCGTTCGTGGGCGGGCTGATCCTCAACCTGATGCCCTGCGTCTTCCCGATCCTGGCGATGAAGGCCACCTCGCTGGCCGGGCACGCCCACGAGCGGCGCGCCGCCCAGAGCCAGGGCCTGGCTTTCCTGGCCGGCGTGCTGGCCACCTTCCTGGCGCTGGCGGGCCTGCTGATCGCCGTGCGCGCCGGGGGCGCGGCGGTGGGCTGGGGCTTCCAGCTGCAATCGCCGCCGGTGGTGGCGGGGCTGGCCCTGCTGATGCTGGCCGTCGCCCTGAACCTGTCGGGCCTGTTCGAGATCGGGGCCTCCCTGCAGGGCATGGGCTCGCGGGCCGCGGCGCGCGGCGGTCTCGCCGGCGCCTTCTTTACCGGGACCCTGGCCGTGGTGGTGGCCGCCCCCTGCACCGCGCCCTTCATGGCTCCGGCCCTGGGTTGGGCCCTCACCCAGCCCGCGGCCGCCGCCCTGGCGGTCTTCTTCGGCCTGGGACTGGGCTTCGCCGCGCCCTTCACCCTGGCCGCCTTCATCCCGGCCCTGCTGGCCCGGCTGCCGAAGCCCGGCGGCTGGATGGAGGGGTTCCGCAAGCTGATGGCCTTCCCGATGTACGGCACGGCCGCCTGGCTGGCCTGGGTGCTGGCCGTTCAATCCGGCTCGGACGCGCTCGCCCGGCTGTTCGCCGCCGCGGTGGTCCTGGCCCTGGCCGCCTGGATCCTGGGCGTCGCCCAGCGCCAGCAGGCCGCCGGGGGCCGTCCGCTGGTCGCCGGCGTCACGGGCGCCGTCCTGCTGGTGGTGGCGGTGCTGGGCGCCAGCTGGCCCAACTATCCGGAAGCCGCCACGGGGCCGGCGTCCCAGGCCCAGGGCTCCGACATCCCCTATGAGCCCTACAGCCCCGAAAAGCTCGCCGAGGCCCAGGCCGCGGGCAAGCCGGTGTTCATCAACTTCACCGCCGCCTGGTGCGTCACCTGCCAGGTGAACGAGAAGGTCGCCTTCTCCACCAAGGCCGCCGCCGAGGCCTTCAGGACGTCAGGCGCGGTCTATCTGAAGGCCGACTGGACCCGCCGCGACGCCGCCATCGCCGACGAACTGGCCCGCCACGGCCGGGCGGGCGTGCCGCTCTATCTGGTCTATGGAACCCGCGGCGGCGAACCGGCGGTGCTGCCGCAGGTGCTCACAGGCGACATCGTGGCCAGGGCGCTCAGGGCGGCGGCCGGATAGGGCCCCCGCCGGGCGAGCGGCCTTGTGGCCTAGACCGGCGGCGCCGGCGGGGCGGTGATCACTTCGACGTTGTCGTTGAGGAGATAGGTCATCTCCTTCAGGGCGGCGTCGCGGGCCTTGCGGTCCGGCGCGCCGGTCACCGCCGCCAGCTTCAGCGGCAGGTCCTGGGAGATGCCGCGCAGGATGCACTTCAGGTCGCCGTCGCCGCCGCGCTTGGCCAGGGTCAGGTGGCCTTGCATGTCCAGCTTGGACAACTCGTCGATCCCGGTCTTGAAGGCCTCGGGAATCGGCCGGTCGTTGCCCTGGAACGCCGCCACCTCGGCCTTCAGCCGGCCCGCGCGCTTCACGATGTCGGCGAACAGGGGCTCGCGGGCCACAGGCGAGGTCTGGACCGCGGCCACCTGGAGGGGGACCGGCTGCATGGGGCCGGTGGCGGCCAGCCAGAGGAAGGCGAGGGAGGCGGCGGCGTCGCAGGACATGGCATTCCCCGAAAGCTGATCGAGACAGGCGGACCGGCTTTTGCTAACCGCGACATGGTAAACGCCGTGTGACCGCCCGCGAGGATCGACGCCGCCCGATGTCCCAGACCGACGCCGCCTGGAGCCGATTGGAACACGCCGGTGCGGCCGCGAAGGGCCGCCGCATCGCCGATCTGTTCGCCGCCGAGCCCGACCGGCTGGACCGCCTGACCGCCGAGGCCGCCGGCCTCAGGCTCGATCTCTCAAAACAGCCCTGGTCGCTGGCCGACTTCGACGCCGCCCTCGATCTGGCCCGCGCCTGCGACGTCGAGGCGGCGCGCGAGCGCCTGTTCGCCGGCGAGGCGGTCAACGAGTCGGAGGGCCGGGCGGCCCTGCACGTGGCCCTGCGCGCGCCCATGGGCGACGACTTCCGGGCCCTGGGGGTTCCGGTCTCCGCCGAGGTCGAGGCGACGCGCCTGCAGATTCAGATGTTCGCCGAGGCCGTGCGGTCCGGCGCCCTCCGGGGCGTCGGCGGCAAGCCCTTCCGGTCCATCGTCCACATCGGAATCGGAGGTTCGGACCTCGGCCCCCGGCTGATCTGGGAGGCGCTGAGGCCGCTGGACGCCGCGTTCGACCTGCGGTTCGCGGCCAATGTGGACCCGGCCGAACTGGCCTTCGCCCTGGCCGGCCTCGATCCTGCGGAGACCCTGGTGGTGGTGGTCTCCAAGACCTTCACCACCCAGGAGACGCTGGCCAACGCCCAGGTGGCGCGGGCTTGGCTGCGCGCCGCGCTGGGTCCCGAGGCCGACGCCCATCTGGTGGCGGTCTCCGCCGCGCCCGCCGTGGCCCAGGCTTTCGGAGTCCCCGCCGACCAGGTGTTCGCGTTCTGGGACTGGGTGGGCGGCCGCTATTCGATCTGGTCGGCGGTGGGGCTCTCCTGCGCCGTGGCCCTGGGTTACGAAGCCTTCGAGGCCCTGCTGGCGGGCGGGGCGGCGATGGACGCCCATTTCCGCGAGGCGAACCTGGAAGCCAACCTGCCGGTTCGCCTGGCCCTGGCCCACGTGTTCAACCGAAACGCCATGGGCCGCCCCATCCGGGCCGAGATTCCCTACGCCCAGCGGCTGCGCCTGTTCCCGGCCTTCCTGCAGCAGCTGGAGATGGAGTCCAACGGCAAGCGGGTGACCCAGGACGGCGCGCCCGTGGTCCGCGACACCGCCGCCAGCGTGTTCGGGGACGCCGGCACCAATGGCCAGCACGCCTTCTTCCAGGCGCTGCACCAGGGGACCGACGTGGTGCCCGTGGACTTCGTGGCGGTGGCCCGCGCCCGGGAGGGCGACCCGGCCTTGCACACCAAGCTGCTGGCCAATGCGATCGCGCAGGCCGAGGCGCTGATGGTCGGCCGCTCCGCCGACGAGGTCCGCGCCGAGCTGGAAGCCAGCGGCGCCGACGCCGCCGAGATCGCGGCCCTGGTCCCGCAGCGGACCTTCCCCGGCGACCGGCCGTCCAGCTTCATCCTGATGGACCGGCTGACGCCGGAACGCCTGGGCGCCCTGGTTGCGCTCTACGAGCACAAGGTGTTCGTGGAAGGGGTGCTCTGGGAGATCAACAGCTTCGACCAATGGGGGGTGGAGCTGGGCAAGAGCCTGGCGTCGCGCATTCTCCCGGAACTCCTGGGCGGGCCGGCGAACCCGCACGACCCATCCACCGCCGACCTGATCGCGCGGCTCAAATCATAAAAAGGGGAAACGACATGGACGACGTTCGAGGCAAGACAGCCTTCATCACCGGCGGGGCCAGCGGCCTGGGCCTGGCCATGGCGCACGCCTTCGGCGAGGCGGGCATGCAGGTCATGCTGGCCGACATCGAGGAAGCGGCGCTGGCCAAGGCGGTGGGCGAGCTGGAGGAGCGGCAGATCCGGGTCGGCAGCGTGCTCTGCGACGTGGCGATCCGCGAGGCCGTCCAGGAGGCCGCGGCCAAGACCGTCGAGACCTTCGGCAAGGTTCATGTGGTCTGCAACAATGCGGGCGTCGGCGCCGGCGGCCCTATCGACCAGGTGAAGCCCGCCGACTGGGACTGGATCATCGCGGTCAACCTGATGGGCGTGGTCTACGGCACCGAGACCTTCCTGCCGCTGATCCGCCAGCACGGCGAGGGCGGGGCCTTCGTCAACACCGCCTCGATGGCCGGGATGATCTCGCCGCCCGGGATGGAGCCCTACAGCGCCACCAAGTTCGCGGTGGTGGCCATGTCCGAGGGCTGGGCCGGCCAGCTGGCGCCGGAGAACATCAGTGTGTCCGTGCTCTGCCCGGGTTTCGTCCGGACCCGCATCAACCAGTCGGGGCGGACGCGTCCGGAGCGGTTCGGCGGGCCGGTGGTCAATCCGATCGTGGCCGGCAACCTGGTGGACAGCGGCATCGACCCGGCCCGGGTCGGCCAGCGGGTGCTGGAGGCGATCAAGGCCAAGGAGCGCTACATCTTCACCCACCCGGACATGCGCGGCGCGGTGGAGGCGAGGTTCGCCAACCTGATGGCGGCGTTCGACACCGCGGCGAAAAGTCCGGCCCTGGCGGGGATGGAGTACACGACTCCCGACCTGTCCGGCGGCGTGACGCCGGGGAACATCTAGGACCCCGCGTCGACGATGTGGTCGCGGCCGCCCCGGCCACCGACTCGCGTTTGGGCGCGGGCTGGGCTATAGGGCGCGCCGCATGACCCGCCTCGCGCACCATCACGGGCACCACCATCCGACCTGCCATAGCGGGATCGGCCGGGCGCGCTTGCCGTAAGCGACCCAGGCGCCGGGCCCCGCCAACGCGGATGGGGCCACATGCCGGCTCCATCCCTCGAGACCACCTCCAGGGATCAAGACCATGACCAACCTGCGCCCCACTTCCCCGCTCGGCCTTGCCGCGCGCCTCCGCTTGGCCTAAGCGCGCGCCATGTCCGAAGCTCCTTCACGCCCCGAAGCCCGCGCCCCGCGCGGCTTCGTCGACCGCCGCGCCCGCGACCTGGCCGCCGAACGTCAGATCCTGACCAAGGTGTCCGCCGTCTACGAGCGCTATGGGTTCGAGGCCCTGGACACCGGGGCGCTGGAATATGCCGACGCGCTGGGCAAGTTCCTGCCGGACGCCGATCGCCCCAACGAGGGCGTCTTCGCCCTGCAGGACGATGACGAACAGTGGATGGCCCTGCGCTACGACCTGACCGCGCCGCTGGCGCGCTTCGTGGCCCAGAACTGGGACGGCCTGCCCAAGCCCTTCCGCCGCTACGCCTTCGGCACGGTCTGGCGCAACGAGAAGCCCGGCCCCGGCCGCTACCGCGAATTCACCCAGTGCGACGCCGACACGGTGGGCTCGGCCCGCCCGGAGGCCGACGCCGAGATCATCGCCATGGCCGCCGAGGGCCTGGAGGCCGCCGGCCTCATGGACGGCGACTACGTGGTCAAGATCAACAACAGGAAGCTGCTCAACGGGCTGCTGGCGACCGCCGGCGTCGCCACCGAAGGCCAGAAGCTGGCCGTGCTGCGGGCGGTGGACAAGCTCGACCGGCTGGGACACGAGGGCGTGCGCCAGCTGCTGGGCGAGGGCCGCCGGGACGAATCCGGCGCCTTCACCAAGGGGGCCGGCCTGACCGCCAAGGCGGCGCTGGACGTGCTGGCCTTCACCGAGGCCGGAGCCGGCGACCGCGGCGCCACCCTGGACGCCATCGCCAAGGTCATCGGCGGCTCGCCCGAGGGCGACGAGGGGCTGGCCGAGCTGGCCCGCATCGACCAGGCCCTGAAGGGCCTGGGCGTCGGCTCCGACAAGGCGCTGTTCGACCCCTCCGTGGTCCGCGGCCTGGAATACTACACCGGCGCGGTCTTCGAGGCGGAGCTGCTGCTCCAGACCCTGGACGACAAGGGCGAGCCCGTGCGGTTCGGCTCGATCGGCGGCGGCGGGCGCTATGACGACCTGGTCGCCCGCTTCACCGGCGAGCGGGTCCCGGCCACCGGGTTCTCCTTCGGCGTCTCCCGCATGGCCCAGGCGCTGCGCGCCACCCGCCGCGCCCAGGCCTCGGAGGCCCGCGGCCCGGTGGTGGTGATCGTCTTCAGCCAGGACGACATGGCCTCCTATTTCCAGGTGGTGGGCGAGCTGCGCGCCGCCGGCATCGCCGCCGAGGTCTATCTGGGCGGCTCGGGCATGAAGGCGCAGATGAAGTACGCCGACCGGCGGCTGTCGCCGGCGGCCGTCATCCTGGGCGGCGACGAGATCCAGGCCGGCACGGTGACGGTGAAGGACCTCGACCTCGGCCGCGCGCTGTCGGCGGGCGTTACCGACAACGCCGCCTGGCGCGCCGAGCGGCCCGGACAGCAGACCGTGGCCCGCGCCGAGCTGATCCCGACGCTGCGCCGCATCCTGGAGGCCTGATCCATGCGCGCCGAGGCTCCCGTCCCGCCCGACCGCCTCGCCGCCATCCGCGCGCCGTTCCTGGCCGCGGGAGCGACGAGCGTGGACACCCCGATCCTGCAGCCGCTGGGCCTGCTGCTGGACCTGGCCGGGGAGGCCATGCGCGCGCGGCTGTTCGTGGTCCAGGCCGAGGGCGGGCAGGAAGCCTGCCTCCGGCCGGACTTCACGGTGCCCGTGGCGCGGCTGCACCTGGAGCGGGGCGACCCGGCCGGACGCTATTTCTACGAGGGCAAGGTGTTCCGCGCCGCGCCCGAAGGCTCCGAACGGGCCGAGGAGTTCCTGCAGATCGGGATTGAGCGGTTCGACACCGGCGCGGTGACCACCGAAGCGGACGCCGAGATCGTGGCCCTGGCCTGGCGCGCCGCCGTGGCCGGCGGACGGGGCGACCTGTCGCTGTGGCTGGGCGACATCGCCCTGTTCGCGGCCTTCATCGAGGGCCTGGACCTGACGCCTTCGCTCGCCGCCCGGCTGAAGCGCGCCGCGTCGCGGCCGCGCCTGCTGCAGGCCGAGCTGGCCCGTGCGGGCCAGACGCCCGTCACGGCGTCCGAACCCGGCGGCCTGGCCGGGCTGCTGGCATCGCTGTCGCCCAAGGACGCCGGGCGGATGCTGCAGGAGGTCTGGGCCCTGGCCGGTATCGAGCCGGTCGGCGGACGCGGCCCCCGTCGCTCACACGCCGGGCGGGCACGCCTGGGTGACGGCGCTCGAGAACGTCGTGTAGGGGATGGACGGGTC
>DASUIJ010000183.1:0-18874 GCA_036279815.1 Phenylobacterium sp.
TAGAGCTTGCCCAGGGCCTCGCCGATCTGGTCGTCGACCAGGGTGACGCCGCGTTTCCAGCGGGGCCGCTGCTCGAGCTGGCCGGTGATGGTCTTTTCGCGGAACTCGTAGTGGGCCTGGTCGAAGGCCTTGGAGAGGTAGGGCGCGGCCTGGTCGGCCATGTTGAAGGCCTGGTAGGCCTTGAGGGTCTCGACCGGGGTCCTGGCGAAGATCGCCGCGATCTTCGGCAGGGCGGTGTTCTCGCGCACCACCAGGCGGGTGGCCTGGCCCAGGCCAGCGCCCTCCAGGAACGGCTTCCACGGGAACCCGGGGGCGTCGGCGGCCAGCTGGGCCGGGGTGGTGGCGTTGTAGGTGGTGTCGCGGTCTCGGCGCTGGGCGGCGGTCCAGGACACCTCGGCGATCTCGGTCTCCATGGCGACGATGGCCTTGGCGCTGGCGGCGGGGTCGGTCCAGCCGGCCAGGGTCAGCATCTGGGCGACATAGGCCTCGTACTTGGCCTTCTGCTCCGCGAACTTGGCGTCGAGGTAATAGTCGCGGTTGGGCAGGGTGAGGCCGGCCTGGGTGAGATAGACGGCGTAGCGGAGCGGATCCTTGGCGTCGTCGGACATGAAGGCGGCGAACACCGCGCCGCCGAAGCCGGTCTGGCCCTGGCCCATCAGCCGGGCGATGTCCTCGCGGGTCCTGGCGGCCCTGATGGCCTCGAGTTCGCCGGCGATCGGCCTGGCGCCCAGGGCCTCGACCGTCGCCTCGTCCATGAAGCTGCGATAGAGCGCGCCGATCTTCTGGGTGTCGCCGGTGGCCGTCTTGTCGGCGGCGGCCTTCTCCAGCACCGCGCGCATGCGGCTGACGGAGAGTTCGCGCAGGCCGTCGAACGCGCCGTAGCTGGAACGGTCGGCGGGGATGACCTGGTTCCTGACGTAGGTCCCGTTGGCGTAGTCGAAGAAGTCCTGGCCGGGCGAGGCGCTCCTGTCCTGGCCGGCCGCGTCGAAGCCCCAGGGGCCCATCCGGGGCGCGGCCAGCGGATCTCCGGCGGCGAGGGCCGGGAGGGCGGCCGTGGCGAGGACGGACGCCGCGGCGGCGGCGAGCCAGAATGCTTTCATGGAAATGCGAGCCCGATCAGATCGAAAAGGAGCGCGGACCATGACGGTCCGCGCGCAGCTCGCCACGTTACTTTTTTGTTACGTTGAGGTCGATCAGGCGGATGCCGAGAGCTCCTTGAGCGCCAGCTCCCGCAGAGTCTTGTAGTCGAGCTTGCCGTTGGGGGCGCGGCCGACCGGGGCCAGGACCAGCTCGCGCGGAGCCTTGTAGTCGGCCAGCAGGCCTTTCACATGGGCGGAGAGCTCGCCCAGGGTGAGCCGGGCGCCGGCCGAGGCCTCCACCACGGCGCAGATCCGCTCGCCGAACCGGGGATCGGGGACGCCGACCACGGCGGCGTCGCGCACGCCCGGGAACCGCTTGAGCGCCTCCTCGACCTCCTCCGGGAAGACCTTCTCGCCGCCGGTGTTGATCACCTGGGAGCCGCGGCCCAGCAGGGTGATGGAGCCGTCCTCCTCCAGGGTCGCCCAGTCGCCGGGCACGCTCCAGCGGCGGCCCTCGAAGGTGCGGAAGGTCTTGGCCGACTTCTCCTCGTCCTTGTAGTAGCCCACCGGAGTGAAGCCGCCGACGGCCACCAGGCCGCGCTCGCCGGAACCGGCGACCACGCGGCGGCCGTCCTCGGTGAACACCGCCGCATTGGGACCGGCCACGAACTTCGCGGTGCCCGCCGCGGCCCCGCCGCCGGAGGTGGAGCCGGCCAGGCCCAGGGCCTCGGACGAGCCCAGGCTGTCGATGAGCATGATGTTGGGCAGGTGTTTCAGCAGGCCCTGCTTGTTCTCCGCGCCCCACATGGCGCCCGACGAGATGATCCGGCGCAGGGACGGCATGGTCCAGCGGCCGGGATTGGCCTCCAGGGTCTCCAGCATCGGCGAGGCGAAGGCGGGGCCGACGATGATCAGGCCGGAGACGCCCAGGCGCTCGACCTCGTCGAACAGGTTGGCGGGATCGAACCGGCGGGAGGTCAGTGTGGCGATGGCGCCGGCGGAGGTCAGGGTTCCGAACGAAATGAACTGGCCGGTGGCGTGCATCAGGGGCGCGACCGGAATGGTGATGGCCAAGGGTTCCCCCGAGGCCTCGGCGGCCCGGGCGCGGTCGCCGGCCTCGGCGCAGGTCTCCAGCGGCGGCAGTCCCAGCAGCAGGTTCGCCCCGCCGCCCAGGGCCTTGAACAGGTCCTCCTGGCGCCACATCACGCCCTTGGGCATGCCGGTGGTGCCGCCGGTGTACATGAGCAGCAGGTCGTCGCCCGAGCGGCCCCAGGGCGCCTCGACCCGGTCGGCGCCGGGGGCGGCCACGGCCTCGTAGTCCACCGCCCAGTCGGGGATCGGGAAGCCGGGCTCGGCGACGCAGACCCAGGTCTTCACCTTGGGCAGGCGGCCGCGCACCTTGTCGGCCATCTCGGCGAAGGCGGAGTGGAACACCACGGCCTCGGCGTCGGCGTTGTCGAACAGGTAGGTCAGCTCGTCGCCGCCGTAGCGGTAGTTGGTGTTGAACGGCGCGAGGCCGGCCTTGAAGGCGGCGAAATAGGTCTCGAGGTACTCCGGCCCATTATAAAGATAGGCGGCGACCTTGGACTGGCGGGTCAGGCCGGCGGCGAGGAAGTGGGCGGCCAGCGCGTTGGCGCGGCGGTCGAACTGGCCCCAGGCGATCCTTCGATCGCCGTGGATGAGGGCGGGGCGCTGCGGCGTGGCGGCGGCCACGGCTTCCCACAGATTAGCGTAATTCCAGGCCTCCAAGGGCGTCCTCCATCGCTTAAAATATGCGGCGCATAGACGTTGGAAGCCGGGCGCGAGTCAACGCCGCGCCCGGTGGCCTAGTGATGCATGTGGTCCATGTGGTCCATGTCCATGCCGGGCATGGCGGAGGGGCCCGCGCCGACCGGGAACTCCACCTTGATCCGGGCGCCCGAGGCGAAGACCAGGGTGGCCGGGATCACGTCGCCGGACCTGGTCGCCTTGGCGAGACCGATCAGCATCAGGTGATAGCCGCCGGGCGCGAAGCTGATCGACTGGCCGGGGGCCAGGAGGACTCCGGCGTCCAGGCGCTGCATGGACATGACGCCGCCGGCCATCGAGGTCTTGTGCATTTCCACCTTTCGCGCGGCCGGGGTCTCGACGGCCTTCAGGGTGTCGGCGGCCTTGCCGTTGTTGGTCACCGTCATGAATCCGGCGCCGTTGCCGCCGGCCGCGGCGGGCCGGCTCCAGGGCTGGGTGATCTCAAGCCCACCCAGGCGGTAGACGGCGGCGTGGGCGGCGCCGGTCACGACGAGGGCGATGGCGGCGGCGATGAAAGACAGGCGCATGGGAGCTCCTTAGTGGCTGTGGGCTTCGGCGACGCCTTGCGGGGACGTCACCAATAGCACGGGGGCGGGGTGGGCGAGCGATCCGGCGACGCCGCCGTCGCCGGGAATTTCCGTCCACCGGGCCTGCTGCGCGCCGCAGGTCTGGACGGTCGGGAAATAGAGCGGGCCGGCCTGACCGGGCAGCCTGGCGAGGATCGCGAACTCGTCGAACTGGTCGCCCGGCAGCTCGCCGGACCAGATGACGGCCGTGACCCGTTCGCCGTCCCGCTCCAGGCTGAGCTTCCAGCCGGGCTTGGGTCGAGGCCGGGCCGAGCCCAGGGCCAGAGGCAGCTCGACCCGCAAGGCGGTGGTCGCCGCCGGGCCGCAGCCGTGGCCGACGCGGAAGGTAATGACCTGGTAGGCCCCGGCGGCGGCCTGCCGGGGTTCGGCTGCGACATGGGCCAGGGCCGGGGCGGCGATGGCGCAAAGGGCGGCGGCGGAGAGAATTGAGCGCCGCCAGGCGGGCCTCCGGCGCGGGTTGGGATTTCGATGGGTCATGAGCGTGCTCCAGGCGGGCGGCGGCCGCCCTTGGGATCAGAAAGCGATGGTGAGCCCGGCGAACGCCGAACGGCCGTCGCCGGGCCAATAGGCCGCGGTCGCCGGGGTCGCGAGGATCGCGGCCTGGACGTTGGAGACATAGGCCTCGTCCGTCAGGTTCCGGGCGTCGAGGAACAGCGAGACCTTGTCGTTCACGGTCCAGCCGAGGTTGAGGTTGAGGATCGCGTAGGACGGCGCCCTGGTGGTGTTCCTGTAGTCCACCCAGGTGTCGGAGGCGGACCACTCCACGGAGGGCGCCGCGAACCAGCCCCTCGGATCGTCGTAGCGCAGCTCGGCGCGGTAGAACTGCTCGGGCACGATCGGCAGGCGGTTGTCGCCGAACTGCCTGTCGCCCTCGAAGTGGAAATCCGACCAGGTCCAGGTCTGCCGCAGCCGCCAGGCCGGCGTGATCCGCCAGTCGAGGGCCGCCTCCAGACCCTGGTGGAGGGTCTTGTCGGCGTTGAAGGTCGTGGCCGGATGATCGGCGTCGACGGCGAACTGCAGAAGCTCCCTGTCGAGGCGCGCCCGGTAATAGGTCACATCCCAGGTCAGGGGCCCCCGATGGCCGCGCGCGCCGATCTCGCCGGTCCAGGCGTCCTGGGCCTGCACCGGGGCGAAGCCGACATTGGTCGGCGACAGCGAGCCGAAGTTCGGCGGCTCCACCGACCGGGTGAGATTGGCGAACACCTGCGCGCCGTCCGGAGCCTCCCAGAGCAGTCCCACCCGCGGCGCGACCCAGTCATAGTCCTTCGAGGCGGCCAGGTTGAACGTGCTCGCCACGCCCGGCGCGGCGCGGCTTTGATAGTCGCGCGTGGCCGTGCCCCAGGTCGCGCCGGCGACGAGAGCCAGGCGATCGGTGACGAACAGCCGGCCCTCGCCGAACAGGTCGGCAGCCCGGGCGTTCTGGTAGGATTGGGACTGCAGGCCCCCGCGCGCGCCCTTGAGGTTCAGGAAGAAGTTCGAGTCCAGGTCGCCCTTGCGCAGCCACAGCCCGGCATAGGCGTCGGCCCGCCTGCCGCCCAGCTCGCCGGACCAGTTCAGGCGTCCGAAGGCGCCGTAGTTGCGGCTCTGCTGGTCGATGACCTGGAAGATCGGGTGGTCGAGGTCCTTCCAGACCGCATAGACGGCGCCTTCGAGCACGGTGTTGTCGGTCAGCCGCCATTTGGCGCGAAGGGAGCCGCGCAGGCCTCGCTGGTTGCGGCTCTGGTCGTTGGCGTAGGCGCCCGGCGCGGGCTGGCGGGGGTTCTTCTGGAACTGCGCCCAGGTCAGGGCGCCGGGAATCTCCTGGTTGATGTTGGATCCGTTGACGATCAGGCGCACCTCCCGGTCTTCGCCGAAGCGGCGGCCGAAATTGAGCGCGCCGAACTGGATGTTCTGCTGGCTCTGGGGCCGGTAGCCCTGGCTGCGCTGATGGGTTCCGGCGGCGAAGACGTCCCAGTCGCCGAACCGGCGGGCTACGGCGACGTGCGCGCGCGCCAGGCCGAACGCGCCGCCGTCGATGCGCACCTGATTTTCGAAGCCGGCGTCCGCGCCGGTCGGCGTGACCATGTTGACGGCTCCGCCCAGCAAGGCGCCGCCGAAGCGCAGCGCATTGCCGCCGCGATAGACCTCCGCGAACCGGGTGTTCAGCGGATCGGCGATCTGGCTGTCGCCATAGCCGTCCGCCTCGTTGAGCGGCACGCCGTCCTGGGCCAGCAGCAGGCCGCGATTGTGATTGGCGTTGCCGATGCCGGAGCCGCGGATGGAGAGGCGGACGTCGCCGCCCCACTTGCGCTGGGCGTAGACGCCCGGCGCGTCGCGCAGCATGTCGTCGAGGGCCAGGGCTTCGCGCCTGGAATAGGACTCCTGTGAGATCACCGAGACCGCTCCGGGGGTCTCGGACAGCCGCTTGCGGGCGTCGGCGACGACCGGCGGGTCCTCCGGGTTGCGGCTGCCGGTGACGATCACCGAATCGACGGTGATGGGAGAAGAGTCGGCGTCGTCGGCGAAGGCGAGTTGGGGCGCGGCGACGGCGGCGCAGGCGATCAGCGCGGCCAGGGGCGCGCGCGTGCAGGATGGCATGGGGAATGTGTTCCGAATCGAATGACGAAGGGCGCGCGGCGTCGCGCGGCGAGGGCGGTCAGACGATGTCGGAGGGTGGGCCCTGGCTGGGCGGGCGCGGGGGCGCGCGAGCCAGGCGCAGCCCCAGGGCGGCGGCCTCGACGTGGCGCACGCGGGCGAGCGCGTAGGCGATGGGCTCGACCGCAAGCTCGGGCGTCACGGTCATGGCGGCGGCGATGGCCAGGCAGTCCTGACAGGGCAGTCCCATGAAGCCCGTGCGGGCCTTGCCGTCGGCGCCGATGACGGCCGACTGGGAGCCCTGGGCGGTGCAGATCTCGATGCGGGTCGCGCCGGACGCCTGGGCGGCCATGGCCGCGGCGGGCAGCAGGGCCTGGACCAGCAGGGCCATGACCGCCAACAGCGCAGCGAACGGAATCCGTCCGCTCCTGGCGCCGCGATGTGAGGCCTTTGGCATGGGCGGGCTCTTAGGGCGCCGATGCCGGGTTCCGCAAGGGGGCGGAGCGCGGGCATAGTGTCCGCCGCCCCTCGGAGGATGCATGGAAGGTCACGTTTCGCCCGGCAGCTACAAGGACGTGGTCCTGTTCCTGGCCACCGCCGGCGTGATCGTGCCCTTGTTCCGCCGCTGGAAGATCAGCCCGATCCTGGGGTTCCTGGGGGCGGGCGTTGTCCTGGGCCCGTCCGGCCTCGGCGCCTTCACCCGCCAGGTCCCCTGGTTCGGCTACTTCACCATCGAGAATCCCGACGAGGTGGCCCAGCTCGCCGAGTTCGGGGTGGTGTTCCTGCTGTTCATGATCGGGCTGGAGCTGTCGTGGGAACGCCTGCGGCTGATGCGCCGCTACGTGTTCGGCCTGGGCGCGCTGCAGGTCGCGCTGTGCATCGCGGCCATCGCCGGCGCCGCCATGCTGATCGGCCTGCCGCCGGCCTCCGCCGCCGCGGTCGGCGCGGCGCTGGCGCTGTCGTCCACGGCCGTGGTCATGCCGATCCTCACCGAGCACAAGCGGCAGCACTCCCTGGCCGGCCGGGCCACCTTCTCGGTGCTGCTGTTCCAGGACCTGGCCGTGGCGCCGATCCTGATCACCCTGTCGATCCTGGGGCGGCAGACCGGGGAGGGGCTGTCGCCGAAGCTGCTGCTGGCCTTCGCCCCTTCGGTGCTGGCGGTGGTGACCCTGGTCGCCTTCGGCCGGCTGCTGCTGCGCCCGATGCTGAAGTCGGTGGCCCGCGCCAAGAGCGAAGAACTGTTCATGGCCGCCTGCCTGCTGGTGGTCATCGGCGCCGGCCTGGTCAGCGCCGTGGCGGGCCTGTCCATGGCGCTGGGCGCCTTCATCGCCGGCCTGCTGCTGGCCGAGACCGAGTACCGGCACGAGGTCGAGGTGACCATCGAGCCGTTCAAAGGCCTGCTGCTGGGCCTGTTCTTCCTGTCCGTGGGCATCGGGCTGGACCTGTCCCTGCTGGCGGCGCGGCCGTTGCAGGTGCTGGGGATCGCCCTGGGCCTGATCGTGCTCAACGCCAGCGTGGTGTTCGGTCTGGCCCGAGCCTTCAAGCTGCCCTGGCGCAGCGCCGCCGAGGCCGCCCTGCTGCTGGCCGGCGGCGGCGAATTCGCCTTCGTCATCCTGTCCACCGCCATGGGCGACGGGGTGGTCGCCAAGGGTTTCGGCCAGATGGTGCTGGTCTCCTCGACGCTTTCGATGATGTGCATACCGTTCCTGGCGGCCCTGGGCCTCAAGCTGGGCGGCCGGAAGACCGGGGGCGAGTCCCTGTCCGCCGAACCCCCGGCGCCGGCGCTGGCGAAAGACGGCGAAGCCGCAGGGCCGCGGGTCCTGGTGGTGGGCTATGGCCGGGTGGGACGGCTGGTCGGCGACATGCTGGCCCGTCACGAGATTCCCTGGGTCGCCGCCGAGCGCGACCCCCGCCTGGTGGAGGCCGGCCGCCGCGCCGGCGAGCACATCTACTACGGCGACGCCGCGCGGCCCGAGTTCCTGAAGCGCTGCGGCCTGGAGACGGCCCCCGCCCTGGTGGTGACCATGGATGCGCCGGAAGGGGTGGAGGTTATCGTCGCCACGGCCCGCCAGATGCGGCCGGACCTGACCATCGTCGCCCGCGCCCGCGACGCGCGGCACGCCCAGCGACTGTATGAACTGGGCGCCACGGACGCCGTGCCGGAGACGGTGGAGGCGAGCCTGCAGCTGTCCGAAGCCGTGCTGGTGGAGATCGGCGTCCCCATGGGCCTGATCATCGCCTCGATCCATGAACGGCGCGACGAGTTCCGCAAGGCGCTGAACCGGCCCGAGGCCCTCGGCGGGCGGGCGCGCCGCTTCCGCCGCAACCTGAATCCTTGAGCGGCTGCGATCGGCGCCAAAGACACACTTTTCCGCCAAACTGAACCGTGTCGGAAATGTCCCGGAACTAAGGCAATAGGGTCGCGTTGGGGTTGCGACGCGCGGTGAAGCGCAGGTGAATCGCGGGGCGGGCCTTGTTGCGGGGACTTAGGGGATCGATCGGGGCTTGGGCTGTGAAGCCTGCTTTGACGGGCCGCGGCGAATCCGCATCTTTACAAGAACACTCCCGGTCTTGGACGGCGGCAGCGACATGGCTGGCGGCTTCCATTATGACTGGCGTCAAGACTCCGGAAACGGAATCCGGACGAACAACGTGCGCCAGGCACGTTTTGTTCGATCCGGCAGGGGCCTGTGTCCCTGACCCCGAAGTTGATTGCGGAGGGGAATATTGTGTAGCGTCCTGGCAGACTGTTCGCGAGGCTGGGGAAAATCGCGCGTGGTGTGGCTTCGGCGACACTTTCGCGCTGCTTCGGCCTTGATATAAACGTGCTGGGTCACATGGCCGCAGCAGAGGGCAAGAGAGGGCTCTGATAATGAAATTCAAACTTCTGGCGGGAGCCGCCTTGGCCGCGATTTGCGTCGCGTCCGGCGCAGCCGCGCAAGACGCCGGCTGGTACGGCGCTGTCGACCTCGGCTATCACTGGCCTGACAGCTTCGAGATGGAGTCGACCAACAACGCCGCCAACGGCAAGCCTTACGTCTGGGATTTCAGCCAGAAGGAAGACTGGGCCGGCTTCGCCCGTCTCGGCTACCAGCTGAACGAACACTGGCGTGTCGAGCTTGAAGGCGGCTACCGCTCGGGCGACGTCGATTCCATCCGTGGTTCGGCCAACCAAGCCATCCTGGGCCTCTGCGCCCCCGGCGTGGTGCGGACCGCCGCGGCCCCGAACTGCGGTTCGCCCTCGGGCAGCCTCCAGGTTTGGACGCTGATGGGCAACGTGCTCTACGACTTCATGCCCGGCTCGGCGATCAACCCCTTCGTGGGCGCCGGTCTCGGCATCAACCACACCAAGGCCGACACCATCAGCGGCCAGTTCTCGACCGTCACCGGCGCCGTCAACGCGTCGAACCCGGCGATCCAGAACCTGGCGATCGACGACAGCGACACGGGCTTCGCCTGGCAGCTGATCGGCGGCCTGGCCTGGAAGGCCACCGATCGTCTGAACGTGGACCTGACCTATCGCTATCTCGGCGGGTCCGACCTCAACTTCGCCTCGATCGGCACCAACGCCCTGCAACCGGGCGTCTTCTCCGGCGAATACCGCGACCAGTCGGTGACCGTCGGCCTGCGGTATTCCTTCGCCGCTCCGCCGCCGCCCCCGCCGCCCCCGCCCCCGCCGCCGCCTCCCCCGCCGCCTCCGCCCCCTCCGCCCCCGCCGCCGCCTCCGCCGGCCTATGAGGCGAAGCAGTTCATCGTCTACTTCCCGTTCGATCAGTTCGTGCTGACGCCGGAAGCCCAGACGGTGGTCTCGGAAGCCGCGAACTACGCCAACGCCGGCCACGCGACCCGCGTGATCGTCGTCGGTCACACCGACAGCTCCGGTTCGCCGGCCTACAACGTCCGCCTGTCGGAACGTCGGGCCAAGGCCGTGGCTGACGCCCTGGTCGGCCAAGGCGTCGGCGCCGGCGCGCTGCAAGTCGATTGGAAGGGCGAGACTGAACTCGCCGTTCCGACCGGCGACGGCGTCAAGGAACCGCTGAACCGCCGTTCGACGATCGACATCAACTTCTAAGTCGATCTTCAGGCGATAAGCCGAACGTAGCGGAAGCCCGGCCGAAAGGCCGGGCTTCTTGCGTTTGGGATGGAGTAGAGCGCCGGTGACGACAGGCGCGCGCGGGCCCCGGCGCAGGCCCTCAGATCGGCAGGCGGGTCGAGGACTTCACTTCCTCCAGCACCGCATAGGTCCGCGTCTCGCGGACGCCGGGGATGCGCACCAGCACCTCTTCCAGGAACTTGCGGTACTCGACCAGGTCGGCGACGCGCGACTTGATCAGGTAGTCGAAGCCGCCGGCCACCATGTGGCACTCCAGCACGTCGGGCGCCTTGCGGGCCGCCGCGGCGAAGCTCTCGAACACGTCGGGCGTGGTGCGGTCGAGCACGACCTCCACGAAGATCAGCACGTTGCGCCCGACCTTGGCGGGGTCGAGTATGGCCGAGAAGCCGGTGATGAAGCCTTCCTCGCGCAGGCGGCGGACCCGGTCCGAGCAGGCGGACGGCGACAGGTTGCAGCGCTGGGCCAGGTCGGTGTTGCTGATGCGGCCATCCTCCTGCAGCACGCGCAGGAGCCGGCGGTCAGTGTCGTCGAGCCGAAGGTTCTTGGTCAATTCGCCACCCTGACCGTCAATTGTCCTGGAAGATGAGCTGAACTCCGTACGACATTCGGTGAGATTGGCAATATCCCAGCATCATGCAAAACGCCCTCTCCGCCCTGCTCGCCGACCTCGACCGCGACAAGTTCATGGACGAACGGCTGGCCGCGACCGGCCTGCTGGCCGCCCAGCCCCTGGCCCCGGCCGAGCGCGAGGAGGTGCGGCAGGAGGCCGAGGCCCTGGTGCGGCTGGCCAGGCGCGGCGCCCGGCGGCAGGGCGTGGTGGAGAACTTCCTGCAGGAGTTCTCGCTGTCGACCCGCGAGGGCCTGGCCCTGATGTGCCTGGCCGAGGCGCTGCTGCGCACACCCGACGAGGAGACCCGCGACCGGCTGATCGCCGAGAAGATCGCCTCGGCCGACTGGGCCAGCCACCTGGGCCAGTCCGGCAGCCTGCTGGTCAATGCGTCCACCTGGAGCCTGATGCTCACCGGCAAGCTGATCGACCCGGACGAGGAGGCGCGCGCCGACCTGCCTGGATTCATCCGCCGGCTGGCGGGGCGGCTGGGCGAGCCGGTGATCCGCCAGGCGGTGGCCGCCGCCGTGCGGATCATGGGCGAGCAGTTCGTCCTGGGCCGGACGATCGCCGCGGCGATCAAGCGGGCCGCCGCGGACGGCTATGTCTGCTCCTTCGACATGCTGGGGGAGGGCGCCCGCACCGACGCCGACGCCGACAGGTACGAGGCGGCCTATGCGGCGGCGCTCACGACCGTGGGCCGACAGGCCGGCGGCCAGGGGCCGGAAGCCGGGCACGGCGTGTCGGTCAAGCTCTCGGCGCTGTCGCCGCGCTACGAGGCGCGGCAGGAAGAGCGGGTCTGGACCGACCTCTATCCGCGCATCCTGCGGCTCGCGAAGATCGCGGCCGACGCCAACATCAACCTGACCCTGGACGCCGAGGAGGCCGACCGGCTGGTGATCTCGCTGAAGGTGCTGGAGCGGCTGGCCAACGAGCCCGAGCTCGGCGCCTGGAAGGGGCTGGGCCTCGCCGTCCAGGCCTATCAGAAGCGCGCGCCCGGGACGGTGGCGGCGGTGGCCGAGGTCGCCCGTTCGTCCGGCCGGCGGCTGATGGTCCGCCTGGTCAAGGGCGCCTACTGGGACTCCGAGATCAAGCGCGCCCAGGTGGGCGGGCTGCCCGGATACCCGGTCTACACGACCAAGGCGGCGACCGACCTGTCCTACCTGGCCTGCGCCCGGGTGCTGCTGGCCGCTTCGCCGGCGCTGTATCCGCAGTTCGCCACCCACAACGCCCACACCCTGGCGGCGGTGCGCCAGATGGCCCGGCAGGCCGGGGTGGACCCGGAGTTCCAGCGCCTGCACGGCATGGGCGAGGCGCTCTACGCCGGGGCCGCCGAGCGTTACGGCAAGCTGAAGCTGAGGGTCTACGCGCCGGTCGGCGGACATGAGGAGCTGCTGCCCTACCTGGTCCGCAGGCTGCTGGAGAACGGGGCCAACACCTCGTTCGTGCATGCGCTGCTGGACGAGAAGACCCCGGTCGCCAGCGTCGTCGGCGACCCCATAGGCGCGGTGGAAGCCGCTGGCGGCGCGCCGCACCCGCGCATCCCGCTGCCGGCGGACCTCTACGGGTCGGCGCGCAGGAACTCCGCCGGCGTCGACCTGTCGGTGGCCGCCGAACGCGAGCGCCTGGCCGCCGCCGTCGCCGCGCTGCCGGAACTGAGCGCCCGTCCCATCGTCGCCGGGACGGAGACCGGGGCCGGCGACGGGGAGGCGCGGTATTCGCCCTCGGCCCCGGACCGCCTGGTCGGCCGCGCCTGGACCGCCACCAGCGCCAATATCGACGCCGCCTTTGCCGCCGCCCGCGCCGCCCAGCCGGCCTGGGACGCCCGGGGCGGTCATGGCCGCGCCACGGTGCTGCGCGCCATGGGCGACGCCCTGGAGGCCCATCTGGACGAACTGGTGGCCATCTGCGCGCGGGAGGCGGGCAAGACCCTGGCCGACGGCGTGGCCGAGGTGCGCGAGGCCGCCGACTTCTGCCGCTACTACGCCCATCTGGCCGAGCGCCAGTTCGGCGAGCCGGAGACGCTGAAGGGTCCGGTGGGCGAGGTGAACCAGCTGTCGCTGCACGGCCGCGGCGTGTTCGCGTGCATCAGCCCGTGGAACTTCCCGCTGGCGATCTTCACCGGCCAGATCGCCGCGGCCCTGGCCGCCGGCGACGCGGTCGTCGCCAAGCCGGCCGAGCAGACCCCGCTGATCGCGGCGGCGGCGGTGCGGCTCTACCACCAGGCGGGCCTTCCCGCCGACGTGCTGCACCTGCTGCCGGGGGAAGGCGCCAGCGTGGGCGCCGTGATCGTGGCCCATCCCGACTGCGCCGGCGTCGCCTTCACCGGCGGGACCGAGACCGCCTGGGCGATCAACCGCGCCCTGGCGGCGCGGCCCGGTCCCATCGTGCCGTTCATCGCCGAGACCGGCGGCCTGAACGCCATGTTCGTGGACACCACCGCGCTGCGCGAACAGGTGATCGACGACGTGGTGATGTCGGCGTTCGGCTCGGCCGGCCAGCGGTGCTCGGCGCTGCGCATCCTGTTCGCCCCGCGCGACACGGCCGACAGCCTGATCGAGGGACTGAAGGGGGCGATGGACGCCCTGGTGCTGGGCGATCCCGCCGATCCGCGCACCGATGTCGGGCCGGTGATCGACGAGGAGGCCCGCGGCGTGCTGCAGGCGCATCTGGCGCGCCTGACGGTCGAGGCCAAGGTGTTGCATACGGTCCCGGCCCCGACGGCGGGGACCTTCTTCGCGCCGGTGCTGGCGGAGATCCCGTCGGCGGCCTTCCTGCCCAAAGAGGTGTTCGGACCGGTGCTGCATGTCGTGCGCTACGACGCGGCCCGGCTGGAAGAGGCGGCCGCGCCGCTGCGGGCGGCGGGCTATGGCCTGACCCTGGGCGTGCACAGCCGCATCGAGGGCTTCGCCGAGGAGGTCCGCCGCGCGGTCCCGGCGGGCAACGCCTATGTGAACCGCTCGATGATCGGCGCGGTGGTGGGCGTCCAGCCGTTCGGCGGCGAGGGGCTGTCCGGAACCGGGCCCAAGGCCGGCGGCCCGCACGCCCTGCTGCGCTTCGCGGTGGAGCGGGCGGTGAGCGTGAACATCGCGGCCCAGGGCGGGGATCCGGCGCTGCTGAACCTGAGTCTCTGAGGCGCCCCGGCGGCCCCCCCTCTCCCGGCGCGCGGCTCTGAACCTTAGCCTTCGGGCTGCGTTGACCCCCGGCGGGGAGTCGCATGACACATCAACAGGCGCTGGCCTTCGGCCTTATCGCAGCGACCATCGCCGCCTTCATCTGGGGGCGGTTCCGCTATGACCTGATCGCCCTGGCCGCCCTGCTGGCCGGGGTGGTGCTGGGGGTGGTGCCGGCCAAGCACGCCTTCGACGGGCTCGCCAACGACATCACGGTGATCATCGCCAGCGCCCTGGTGGTCAGCGCCGCCTTCGCCCGCTCCGGCATCGTCGAGGCCGCCCTGCGGCCGTTGATTCCGTACCTGAAGACCGAGAGAAGCCAGGTCCCGGTGCTCACCGTGGCGGTGACGATGCTGTCCACGGCCACCAAGAACGTGGGCGCCCTGGCGATCCTGATGCCCCTGGCCCTGCAGTTGTCCCGGCGGACGGGGACGTCGCCAGGCCGCCTGCTGATGCCGATGTCGTTCGGGGCGCTGCTGGGCGGGCTGGTCACCCTGGTGGGCACGGCGCCCAACATCATCGTCTCCCAGGTCCGGGAGGACATCCTGGGCAAGCCGTTCGGCATGTACGACTACGCGCCGGTGGGCCTGGCCCTGGCGGCGATGGGGGCGGTGTTCCTGTCCTTCGCCTATCGGCTGTTGCCCAGGAACCGACAGCCGGCGGTGAACATCGACGCGGCCCTGGCGGCCAACGCCTATTTCACCGAGGTCGAGGTCCCCGAGGACTGGAGCCTGGAGAAGCGCCGCATCGCCGACATCCATGCCATGGCCAGCGGGGAGGTGCGGGTGATGGGCTTCCTGCGGGATGGGCGGCGCACGTCGAACCCGCACCCCAACACCAAGATCGCGCCCGGCGACACCCTGGTGCTCGAGGGCGAGCCCGCGGCCCTGGACGACCTGATCGTCCGCGCCAGGCTCAAGCTCGCCCATGCCGACCGACCCATGGCCATGGAGGAGCCCACGGACGAGGTTCGCGTGGTGGAGGCCGTGGTCACCGCCCCGTCGGTCCTGATCGGCCAGTCGGCCCAGCGGCTGAACCTGCATGCCGAGCATGGGGTCAACCTGCTGGCGGTCAGCCGCTCGGGCTTCCGCATGCGCGAGCATCTGAGCCGGGTTCGCCTGAGGGCCGGCGACGTGATCGTGCTGCAGGGCGGCGAGAAGGGGATGCCCGGCGCGCTGACCACCCTGGGCCTGCTGCCCCTGGCCGAGCGCGAGGTGCGGCTGGGCGGCGTGCGGCGGGTTGCGGCTCCGGCCCTGATCCTGGCGACGGCCATGCTGCTGGTGGCGTTCCAGGTGGTCCCGGTGGCCATCGCCTTCTTCGGGGCGGCGGTGATCATGATCGCCGTGGGATCGATCCGCATGCGCGAGGCCTACGCCGCCCTGGACGGACCTCTGCTGATCCTGATCGCGGCCCTGATCCCGGTGTCCGAGGCGATCCAGACCACCGGCGGCGCAGACCTGATCGGGACCTGGCTCTCGGCGGCGTTCCGTGGCCAGGCGCCGATCCTGGCCCTGGGGGCGATCATGGCCGTGGCCATGGCGGCGACGCCGTTCCTGAACAACGCGGCCACCGTGCTGATCGTGGCGCCGGTGGGGGCCAGCCTGGCCCGGCAGCTCGGCCTCAATCCCGATCCGTTCCTGATGGCGGTGGCGGTGGGCGCGGCGTCCGACTTCCTCACCCCCATCGGCCACCAGTGCAACACACTGGTGATGGGGCCGGGCGGCTACAAGTTCGCCGACTATCCACGGCTGGGCGCGCCGCTGACCCTGCTGGTGCTGAGCGTCGGCACGCCGCTGATCGCGATGTTCTGGCCCCTGGCCCCGCGCTAGGCGGCCGCCTCAGGAGGACTGGGTGTTGTCCGGCAGGCCCAGGATGCGCTTGGAGATGATGTTGTTCTGGATCTCGACAGACCCGCCATAGATCGACATGGCCTTGCCCGACAGCCAGCCGCGCACGGCCTCGATCTCCTCGGCGGCGAAACCGTCGCCGGTCCAGCCCAGGCCCTGGCCGCCCATGATCTCCAGGGTGAGCTCCGCGCGCGTCTGGGCGACGTTGGTGGCGGAGTTCTTGAGGACCGAGGCGGCGTTGGTGGCGCCGGACGCGCCCTTGGACTCGGCCGCCGCCCGGGCGAGGGTCAGGCCGTGGACCTTGGCGTCCATCAGGTGGCGGGTCAGGCGGGTGCGCAGGTCGGTGTCGGCCAGGCGGCCGTCCGCATCGACCTCCATGTAGCGCTTGGCGATGTCCTGCAATGGCGTCGCGCGGCCGCCGGCGGGGGCGCCGGTCTGGCTGGCGCGCTCATGCTGCAGCAGCCGCTTGCCCACGGTCCAGCCGTGGTTCAGCTCGCCCAGCAGCGCGTCCTTCTCCGCGCGAGCATTGGTGAAGAAGGTCTCGCAGAACGGCGAGGCTCCGGCGATCAGGGCGATGGGCCGCGGCTCGATCGCCGGCTGACGCATGTTGATCAGCATGAAGCTGATGCCGTCGTGCTTCTTGACGGTGAAATCGGTGCGGACCAGGGCGCCGCACCAGTCGGAGTACTGGGCCCCGCTGGTCCACGTCTTCTGGCCGTTGATCACCCAGTGGTCGCCGGCGTCCTCGGCCTTCATCTGCAGCGACGCCAGGTCGGAGCCGGCGTTGGGTTCGGAATAGCCGACGCACCACTGCACCTCGCCCCGCACGATGGGGGGGATGTGCTTGCGCTTCTGATCCTCGGTTCCGTAGTCGAGGATCGTCGGGCCGATCATGGTGACGCCCATGCCGAACATCAGGGGATTGAACGCGCCGACCTTGGCCATCTCCTGGGACAGCACCCGCGCCTGCTGGGGCGAGAGCCCGCCGCCGCCGTATTCGGTCGGCCAGGTGGGCGTCGCCCAGCCCTTCGCGCCGATGGCCTTCCGCCAGGCCGCGAGGTCGGGGTTGGGCGTCGAGATCTCGGCCGCGGCCAGCGCCGCCTTGCCCTTCAGCGCCGCGGGAAAGTTGGCCTCGATCCAGGTGCGCGCCTCGGCGCGGAAGTCCTCGAGCTCGAGATCGCTTCCGAAGTCCGCCATGTCCGTTCCTCCCGGAGATCGTTCGAATAGGTCTGCGCCGGACAGGCACCTTAGGGCCGGTCGACAGGGCTACAAGTGTTGCATGACGTGACGTGGCGGCAGTCGAGGCCTGGTTCCGGCGGAGCCTCAGCCCGCGATCAGCACCCAGAACCCGATGGCGGCGAACGACGCGGCGGCGGCGTAGCGGATGTATTTCAGCGGCAGGCGGTCGGCCGCGGCCTGGCTGAGGAACACGGCGGGCACGTTGGCGACCATCATGCCCAGGGTGGTGCCCGCGGCGACCAGCGCCACCTGATGGAACTTGGCGGCCAGGGCCACGGTGGCGACCTGGGTCTTGTCGCCCATCTCCACGAAGAAGAAGGCCACTAAGGTGGTCCAGAAGATCGAGGCGCCGGCCTTTTCCCGGGGCGCGTCCTTGTCCTCGAACTGGTCGGGGATCAGGGCCCAGGCGGCGAAGGCGATGAAGGCCACGCCCAGGACCCATTTCATCCAGGGGCCGTTGAGGATGTCGCCGGCCACGGCGCCCACGGCGGCGGCCAGGGCGTGGTTGGCGATGGTGGCGAAGAAGATGCCGGCGATGATCGGCAGGGGTTTGCGGAACCTCGCGGCCAGCAGCATGGCGAGGAGCTGAGTCTTGTCGCCGATCTCGGCGATGGCCACCAGGCCGGTGGAAACGAGCAGGGGTTGGACGATCACGGCGCACTTCTGGGGCGGGGTCGGAGCAGGACCAAAGGCTCTCCGCGCCGCCGACCCCGCCTGGGAACGGCACGCGAAAGCCAAAGATCTCGCCAGGTCTTTCGACTGGGCGCGCCATGCGAGGGGATGAACCATCGCAAGTCTGTTGACGCGTCCCCGGCTGGATACGCCGGCGGCTACTCCTCAGTGACGGGTCGAAATAGGCCGGCGGGGCGCCGGTTGACAAGTGCGATCCGCTCGCAGTCGGCTCTCGCCCACGAGAGAGCTGATTTGTCACAGTCTCGTGACCGCCTGTGGGCGACGTGACGGAAAGCCCTGATTGATCAACCCCTCGTCGGGCGCGTTAACCTCTCGTTAAAGAAAAACTCCAGGGGAGAACCGGCTGACCCCGTTGACGAGTCATTAGGCTTCGTGGCCCCATGATGTTGCGTATCGGGGCGGGGCGCCCACTAGATATAGCGATTGGCCGGTTGAAGGGGTCTTCAGCTGGAAACGCCTGATAGTTATGGGTTTTGGATCATGAGCGGCAGTGAAGCGGTAATGCGGGCGGTTTCCGAAGCGGCAAAGGCTGCCCCGGAACGATCCGATCGGCCGCAACTCCAGCTCGTCCGCAAGGTCGAGGTCGACCGCTCGCGGGACGCGCTGCTCACCGACTTCGGCAAGACCACGCTGGAGGACCGCTACCTTCTCCCCGGCGAGAGCTACCAGGACATGTTCGCCCGGGTGGCCACGGCCTACGCCGACGACGCGGACCACGCCCAGCGGGTCTACGACTACATCTCCAGGCTCTGGTTCATGCCGGCCACGCCGGTGCTGTCCAACGGCGGCGCCAATCGCGGCCTGCCGATCTCCTGCTTCCTGAACGCGGTGGGCGATTCGCTGGAAGGCATCCAGGGCGTCTGGAACGAGAACGTGGCCCTGGCCTCCAACGGCGGCGGCATCGGCACCTATTGGGGCGGCGTCCGCTCCATCGGCGAAAAGGTGAAGGGCGCCGGCCAGACCAGCGGCATCATTCCGTTCATCCGCGTGATGGACTCGCTCACCCTGGCCATCAGCCAGGGCAGCCTGCGCCGCGGCTCGGCGGCGGTCTATCTGGACATCCACCACCCGGAGATCGAGGAGTTCCTCGAGATCCGCAAACCCTCGGGCGACTTCAACCGCAAGTCCCTGAACCTGCACCACGGCATCTCCATCAGCGACGCCTTCATGGAG
>DASUIJ010000184.1:0-21009 GCA_036279815.1 Phenylobacterium sp.
CGAGTCCGGCCGCGAAGATCGGCCTCCAAAGGCGCAGGTTCAACCGTGACCGTGGGGTCCGGCCGACTTGGTAAACGCTAACGCTTGTTGATACAGATCAATCCTGGCATTACGAAGATTAAGAAATTAGGAAATGTTATGAAAAAATTAACTTACAAGTTGTTTGGCGTTTGACGCGAGATGGCGCTAGTCTAGTAGCTGGTTCACAACGCATAAGGGGTCTCTGTATGTTCAAAAATATCATGATTTCGGCAGTGGCGGCTAGCAGCCTCTTCGCCGCATCCGCGCAGGCGGCCACGCTCTGCTCGATTAACGACATCTCGCCGACGGCTCAGGCCTGCGCGGGCTTCTACGACGGCAACCTGCTCAGCGGCTCGCCCGCCGACATCCTGGCGCAGAAGAACGCTCTGGCCCTGCTGGGCTTCACCTGGGACGGCCTCAACGTCGAGAAGATCGACACGCTGAACGGCTCGCACATCGTTGACTTCGACACCCTCCTGAAGGGCGTCAGCTATGTCGGCTTCCACTTCGGCAACGGTCAGGGCGGCCCGGGCAACGCCACGGCGTTCTACCGCCTCGACGCGGGCGCCGGTCTCGACCAGATCAACCTGGCCTATAACGCCAGCTCCAACGCCGTGCTGTACTTCACCAACGGCGGTGGCATTCCGGAACCGGCGACCTGGGCGATGATGATCACGGGCTTCGGCCTCGCCGGCGTGGCTCTGCGCCGTCGTCGCGCTGCGGACGTCGTGGCCTAGATACTCCAGGTCTCGGCCGCGATGCGCCGCGGGTCCGAAAGGGCCCGCGGCGTTTTCGTGTCCGGATGGCCGCAGACGCGACGACGACGGCGAAGGCGGCCGGCCCTGGCTAGGCCAGCAGGGCCTGCTTGATCAGGCCGCGCTCGTGCAGCAGCTGGGCGATCTGCACTGCGTTCAGCGCCGCGCCCTTGCGCAGGTTGTCGGCCACCACCCACAGGTTCAGGCCGTACTCCACGGTCGGGTCGTTGCGGATGCGGCTGACGAAGACCGGGAACTCGCCCTGGGCCTCTTTCGGCGTCATGTAGCCCTTGTCGGTCCGCTGATCGATCACGATCAGGCCGGGGCTCTCGCGCAGCAGGTCGCGCGCCTCGTCCTCGTCCAGCGGCTCGTAGAACTCAATGTTCACCGCCTCCGAATGCCCGACCATCACCGGCACCCGCACGCAGGTGACGGTGAGCTTGATCGACGGGTCGATCATCTTGTGGGTCTCGTTCCACATCTTGGCTTCTTCGTCGGTGTAGCCGTCCTCGTTGAACGTGCCGATGTAGGGGATGACGTTGAAGGCGATCTGCTTGGGGAACTTCTTGGGCTCAGGCGCGCCCAGCACGAACACGCCCTTGGTCTGGTCCCACAGCTCGTCCATGCCTTCCTTGCCGGCGCCGGACACCGACTGGTAGGTCGAGACCACCACCCGCTTGATCCGCGCCCGGTCGTGCAGGGGCTTCAGGGCCACGACCAGCTGGGCGGTCGAGCAGTTGGGGTTGGCGATGATGTTCTTGCGGTCGGCCCACTCCACGTCGTCGGGGTTCACCTCCGGCACCACCAGGGGCACGTCGGGGTCCATCCGCCAGGCCGAGGAATTGTCGATCACGATCGGGCCGGCGGCGCCGATCTTCGGGGCCCATTCCTTGGAGAAGGTCCCCGACACGCTCATCAGCACCAGGTCGACGGTGGAGAAGTCGAACTGCTCCACGTCCTGGCACTTGATGATCTTGTCGCCGAACGAGACCTCGACGCCGATGGATTTGCGGCTGGCGATGGCGTGAATCTTGTCCACGGGGAATTCGACTTCCTCGAGGATGTTCAGCATCTCGCGGCCCACATTGCCCGTGGCCCCAACGACGGCGACGCGATAGCCCATCGTGGTCTCTCCAATTCTCTGAAAGCGGAGCGTCCCTCTACGCCCTGGGGCTCGGAATCGCAACGACGCGCGCGTCGCAGTCGTCAGGCGTCGAACCTGGGATCGCCCACCCGCGCCACGTGGAAGTCGCCGCTCACCGACAGCACGATCCAGTCTCCGGGCCTGGCCACGGTGCGGCCCTGCGGGGTCGCCACCTGGACCAGGCCGCTCAGGTCGATCATCGCGGCGTCGTCGCCCAGCCATTCCCGCAGCAGCCGCCAGCTGCGCGTGTCGCCGGGCGGGGGCACGCGCAGGGCGGCGCCGTGATCGAACGCGGGGGGCGAAGACCGCCTCATCGGGAAATCCATCTGTACTACGGACCGCCACAGGTCGGCTGAGTCGGTATCGGGGGTCTTAACGCGGCGGCCAGAAACCCGGCCGCCTGCGCCGCTCCGCCGGGGGGACGACTTCCCCACCCGTCGGCGGGCGATCACGGTCGGTTTCTTCCGTCCGGAAGGACTCGCCCGGTTGACCGTCTGTCGTTCAAGTGAACCATGGCTCGGTTCGCTCAAGAACCCGGAATGGGAGAGACATCATGAAACGTTTAGTTCTGGGATTGTCTTGCTTGACTGTCATGGCGTCGGCCACGGCTGCGGATGCGGCCGACCCGCAACTATCGGCGCCCATCCATCAATTCATCGACAGCTTCAACAAGGGTGACGCCAAGGCCGCGGCGGCGGCCCACGTCCCCGGCGGCGTGGTCATCATCGACGAGGTCTCGCCCTTCGCCTGGCAGGGACCCAAGGCCTTCGAGACCTGGGCCGCGGACCTGGCCAGGAACGACAAGGCGCAGGGCGTCACCGACGAGTCGGTCGCGGTGGGCGAGGCGAGCCGTGAGGTGGTGGCCGGCGACCGGGCCTATGTGGTCGTGCCGGTCGTCTACACCTTCAAGCAGAAGGGAGTAGCCATGCGCGAGGCCGCCCAGATGTCCGTCGCCCTCGCCAGGGGCGTCCAGGGCTGGAAGATCGCCGGCTGGGCCTGGACGGGCCCTGATCCGTCGCCGGCGAAGTGACCCGGGCGGGGGCCGTCGCCGCGGCCTCCGATCCGTCCGTCAGGGTTCGACGCCGCCCATGGCGCAGATCTCCGCCCATTCGCCGGGCGTCACCGGCGACACCGACAGGCGGAACAGCCGCAGCATGGCCATGTCGGCCAGGGCCGGATTGGCCTTCATGGCGGCCAGGCTCACCGGCCGGGCCAGGGGCCGCACCGGCGCCAGCTCCACCGCCACGAAGCGTCCGGCCGGATCGGTGGGGTCGATGAAGGCTTCGCGCGCCACCTGGGCGATCCCCACCACCTCCAGGCCTTCCCGGGAGTGATAGTAGAAGCACTGGTCGCCGAGCTTCATGGCTTTCAGGTGCAGGGCCGCGGTGTTGTTGCGCACTCCGTCCCAGACGGTCCTGCCGTCCCGCTGCAGGTCCGAGAAGGCGTATTTGTCGGGCTCGGACTTCACCAGCCAGTGCGACGACGCCATCCCTTGATCCCCTGCCCTTGTCGACCGGAGTCGGACCACGTCCGCGAAATTCTGGCAAGCGGGCGCTGTTCTTCGCCCCCTCTCCCCGCCGCCCGCTGGGAGGGGAACGCGCCCAGCCCTCACCCCACCGGCGGCGCCAGGACCCGGTCGACCAGGGCGGTGTCGGCATCCTCCTTCACCTCGGCCATCTTTCCGTCGCGCATGCGGATGATCCAGCAGTACTGCTGCGGATAGGCCGGCCCGGCCTTGGTGACGCTGTGGTTGCGCCCCTCGACCACCACCGTGTCGCCGTCGGCGATGAAGTTGTAGGCGCTCACCTGGTTGGGCCCGGTGAAGTTGGCGCCCACGGGGATCAGCAGGTCCATCAGCACCGACTCCTTGCCCACATAGGTGCGCGCCCAGGCGTTGGAAGCCACCACCGTGAAGGTGACGTCGTCGGCCAGGGCGTCGCGCCAGGGTCGGCCGTCGCCGAGGGCCGTGGCCTCGAAGATCGTCTTCAGGATCTGCTTGTTGTTCTCAGCTTCGCTCATGGCGCTTCACTCCGGGTTTAGGATGGAGTGAACGATATATACGAATAATGTTCAGTTTGTCTAGCTCTGCGTACGGGCTCCGGCCAGGAGCGTGGCCACGAAGCCCGACACCTCCAACTCCAGCGCCTCGGCGTTAGCGGCCGCGGCCGCCAGTCCGGAGCCGCCGTAGAACAGGGCGCGGGCAAGGGGCTCCGCCCCGGGCGCCAGGGCCGGGTCCTCCCGCAGGGTCCCGGCCAGATCGGCCAGCATCCGCTGGTCGGCGCTCACGAACAGGTCGCGCGAGAGCTGGTCCCGCTGGGCGTAGAGGTCGGCGGCGTGGGGCGAGGTGAGGATCAGGACATAGTTGGTCTTGAGCTTGGCCAGCACGGCGGCGGTGACCCGAGCGTCGAGCGTCCCTTCCCCGTGCAGGGCGTCGCGCAGGCCCCGCTCCAGCAGGCCCACCATGCGCTCGCACACCGCGACGAACAGCTCGTCCTTGTTCTTGAAGTAGCTGTAGAGCGTCACCTTGGAGATCGCCGCCTCCCGGGCCACCGCCTCCATGGTCACGCCCCGGAAACCCACGCGCTTGAACAGCTCCTCCGCGGCGCGCAGGGCGCGACGGCGGCGGGCGCTTTCCTCGGGATCGGCGGTCATGGCGAACGTTATGTGCGGCGGCGGTTCAGTTCGTCAATGCGCCCGAGTCGCAGAACCCCGACCGATTCCCGCGCATCGCCCCGTTGACTTGCCTCGGGGAGCCGGCCTTCTTCCTGCCAAGGAAACAGACCATGCGCACCGACGACCATGCCGCCCTGACGCGGGCCTTCGACCATGCCCGGGCCTATCTGGACGGGCTCGACGCCGCCCCGGTGGCCGCGCCCGCCTCGCTTGACGACCTGCGCCACGCGCTCGGCCGCCCACTGGCGGAACACGGCGTCCCGGCCGCTCAGGTGATCGACGACCTGGCGGCCGACGTGTCCGGCGGCCTGCATGGCTCCCAGGGCGGCCGGTTCTTCGGCTGGGTGATCGGAGGCGGACTGCCGGCCGCCATGGCCGCCGACTGGCTGACCACGGTCTGGGACCAGAACGCCTGCCTGTTCGCTTCCGCGCCCGCCGCGGCCGTGGTCGAGGAGGTGGCGGGCGCCTGGCTGAAGGACCTGTTCGACCTGCCCCCCGAGGCCAGCTTCGCCTTCGTCACCGGGTGCCAGATGGCCCACGTGACCGGCCTGGCCGCCGCGCGCCACGCCCTGCTGCGCGACCGGGGCTGGGATGTGGAGCTCAAGGGCCTGGCCGGCGGCCCGCCGATCCGCGTCCTCGCCAACCCGGACCGCCATGGCTCCGTCGACGTGGCCCTGCGTCTGCTGGGCATCGGCCTCGACGCCCTGGAGCCCTTGCCGCTGGACGGCGACCGGCGGGTCACGCCCCAGGGCCTGGCCGCGGCGCTCGCCGTCCGCGACGCCCCCACCATCGTCATCCTCCAGGCCGGGGAGCTGAACCTGGCCGCCTTCGACCCCTTCCGCGAACTGATCCCCATCGCCAAGGCCAGGGGCGCCTGGGTGCATGTGGACGGCGCCTTCGGCCTCTGGGCCAAGGTCAGCCCGGAGCGCCGCCGCCTGGTGGACGGGATCGAGCTGGCGGACTCCTGGACCACCGATGGCCACAAGTACCTGAACGTCCCCTACGATTCCGGCCTGGCCTTCGTGCGCGACGCCGAGGCCCATCGCGCGGCCATGACCCTCGCCACCAGCTATCTGCCGGCCGGCGGCGGCGTGGCGCGGGACCCCATCGACTGGAACCCGGAACTCTCGCGCCGCGCGCGCGGCTTCGCCGTCTACGCCGCCCTGCGCGAGCTCGGCCGCGAGGGCCTGGCCGATCTCGTCGACCGCGCCTGCCGTCACGCCCGCGCCCTGGTGGACGGGATCTCCGGCCTGCCCGGCGCCGAACGGGTGTCGGGTTCGGATCTCAACCAGGGACTCGTGCGCTTCCTGTCGCCGGACCCCCACGCGGGACCCGCCGACCACGACCGGCGCACCGATGAGGTGATCGCCGCCGTCAACGCGTCGGGCGAGGCCCTGTTCGGCGGCGTCACCTGGAACGGCCGCCGGTGCATGCGCATCAGCGTCAGCAACTGGCGCACCTCCGAGGCCGACGTGGCCCGGGCCATCGACGCCGTCCGCGCCGCGCTCCTGCGAAACCCCTGACCCGTGCATCCGACCGCCTCGGCCGCGCGTAGCTTCGCCGACGGCGTGGCTGGCCGCGCCGATCGGACGGACGGGAGACCGCATGAGGGATGCTGACCTGGGCGCGCTGTCGCGACGCCGGATTCTGGCCGCGGGCCTGGCGGTCATCGCGCCTGGCCCGGCCCTGGCGGCCCTGCCGCCCCCGCGCCGACTGGCCTTCACGGTGTTCCGCAACGGCGTGAAGGTGGGCGAGCACGCGATGACCTTCGCCGGCGAGGCCGGATCTCAGGTGGTGACCACCGAGGTGCAGATGCGGGTGAAGCTGGGCCCGGTGCCGGTCTACCGCTATGTCCACCAGGCCGTGGAGCGCTGGTCCGCGGGCCGGTTCTCCAGCCTGGAGACCGCCACCGACGCCAACGGCAAGCGCGAGAAGGTCGAGGCCCGGCGCACCGCGACGGGGGTGGCCATCGACACCGGCGGGCGCCGGATCGCCGCGCCGGCCAATGCGCTTCCGTTCACCCACTGGAACCGCGACGGCTTCGGCGGCCCGCTGTTCAATCCGCAGGAAGGCAAGCTGCTCAGGGTCGTCGCTACGCGGAAGGCCTCGGGCTCGGGGACGCAATGGTCGGTCCGCGGCGAGGCCGAGATCGACGACTGGTACGACGAGGCCGGCGTCTGGAGCGCCCTGCGGGGCAGGCTCAAGGACGGCTCGACCATGGAGTACCGGCGGATCTAGAGCGCCGCCAGCACCGCGTCGCCCATCTGGGCGGTGGACAGGGTCCCGCCCAGGTCCCGGGTGCGGGCGCCGTCTTCCAGCGCCTTGACCACCGCGGCGGTCAGCCGGTCGGCCAGGGCCGCGCGGTCCAGCGACCAGCGCAGCGCCATCTCGAAGGACAGGATCGCCGCCAGCGGATTGGCCAGGCCCTGACCCGCGATGTCCGGGGCGGAGCCGTGGATCGGCTCGTAGAGGCCGGGCTTGCCGGGGGCGCCCAGGGCCGCCGACGGCAGCATGCCCAGCGAGCCGGTCAGCTGGGCGGAGATGTCCGACAGGATGTCGCCGAACAGGTTGTCGGTCACCATCACATCGAACTGCTTGGGCGCCTTGACGATCTGCATGGCCGCGTTGTCGGCCAGGATGTGCTCCAGCTGCACGTCGGCGAACTCGCGCCTGTGCAGGTCAGTGACCACTTCGCGCCACAGCAGGCCGGAATCCATCACGTTGGACTTCTCGGCCGAGGTCACCTTGTTGCGGCGGCCGCGCGCCAGCTCGAAGGCCACCCGCGCCACCCGCTCGATCTCGGCGGTGGTGTAGACCTGGGTGTCGACCGCCCGCCTGCCGCCGCCGGGCAGGTCCTCGATGAAGCGTGGGCTGCCGAAATAGATGCCGCCGGTCAGCTCGCGCACGATCATGAAGTCGAGCCCCTCGACGATCTCGCGCTTCAGGCTGGAGGCGTCGGCGAGGGCCTGGAAGCAGAGCGCCGGGCGCAGGTTGGCGAACACCTCCATGCCGGCGCGCAGGGCCAGCAGCCCGGCCTCGGGCCGCTTGTCGCGCGGCGCGCCCGCCCACTGCGGGCCGCCCACTGCGCCCATCAGCACGGCCTTGGAGGCCTTGGCGACGGCCAGGGTCTCGTCGGTCAGGGGCGTGCCGTGCGCGTCATACGAACAGCCGCCGAACAGCCGCTCCTCGAGGACGAGGTCCGGGGTCAGCGCCTCGGCGACGCGACGCACCTGGGCGGTCACTTCCGGCCCGATCCCGTCGCCGGGCAGGAGGAGGAGGTCGGTCATCGGAATGTCCCGTCAGAGCTGGCGTTCGGAAGCGGTCTCGTAGGCGAAGAGCCTGCGGTCGGAAACCCCGTATGTGGGCCAGTGCGACCGCCAGACCGCCATGTGCGGGGTCTTGAAGTGGGCCTCGATCGCCGCCTGGTCGCGCCAGGCCTCGTAGACCCGGATCAGGCCGGGTTCGGCCACGTCCTCGGCGTAGGAATATTCCAGGCAGCCGTCCTCGGCGCGGCTGGCCGCCAGCATCTCCAGCATGTGCGGCCTGAACCCTTCCAGGTTCTTGGGCGGGATGCGGACCGTGCCGGCGACGATCAGGGTCATGCGTCTTCCAGCCAGGGCCGGTCGAGCGCCCGCTTGCTCTCGTAGACGTCGATGGCGGGGGCGGCCTGAAGGGTCTCGCCGATGGCGTCCAGGCCCTTCAGCATCTTTTCCTTCCGCTGCGGGTCGATCTGGAAGCGGAAGGTCCGGCCCGAGGGCGAGACCACCGTCTGGGCCTCCAGGTCCACGGTGACCAGGTGGTTGCCGCCCTTGGCCTCTTCCATCAGCGCCTGGACCTCGTCGGCCTTCAGCACCACCGGCAGCAGGCCGTTCTGGAAGCAGTTGTTGTAGAAGATGTCGGCGAAGCTGGTGGAGATCACGCAGCTGATCCCGAAGTCGAGCAGGGCCCAGGGCGCGTGCTCGCGGCTCGACCCGCAGCCGAAATTGTCGCCCGCCACCAGCACGCCCGCGCCCTTGTACTCCGGGCGGTTGAGCACGAAGTCGGGCTTCTCGGCGCCGGCCTCGTCGAAGCGGAAGTCGTAGAACAGCCCCTTGCTCAGCCCCTCGCGCTCCACGGTCTTGAGGAACTGCTTGGGGATGATCTGGTCGGTGTCGATATTGGCGATCTGCAGCGGCGCGATCCGCGCATCGAGGGTGGTGAAGGCTTTCATCGGTCTGTTCCCGCCGTCTCGGCGTTCTGCTGAATGATCAAGGCGGGCAGGGCCGGCGCGCCCGAGCGGACGGTGAACACCCGGGTCCCGGGCTTGCGGCCGGTGCGCACGTCCGAGACGTCGAAGCCGGCGGACGCGATCCGCGCCTGGGCGGCGTCGGCGTCCCGGGCCCGCCAGGCCAGGCCGCCGAAGCTGTCGGGCTTGTCGGAGACCGGCTCCTTCAGGCTGGCTCCGAACTCCACCACCGCGCTCCCGCAGCGGAAGAACAGCTGGCGGACGCCCCAGTCGGGGTTGGAGCGGTCGAGCCGCAGGTCGAGGCCGAGCTTGGCGCCGTAGACCGCCAGGGCGCGGTCGGGATTGCGGGTGTGGACCACCACGTGGTCCAGCTCCGAGATCGCCTCGTCCTCGCGGCCCGTGGGGGGCGAGATCGGCCAGGCGGCGCCGTCGCGGGGCGGGCCGACCAGCAGGATGTTGGTCCCGCCGGTGTCCGCCGGGTCCAGGGACGAGGTGGTCCAGTAGCGCTTGCGCCCGTCGTCGTGGGTGGTGCGGATGGAGCCGGGCGCCGAGCCGCGCAGGCCGCGGCGGCCCATCAGCCTGTGCATGGCGTCGGCGTCGTCCACCGCGAACGCGATGGCCCAGACCCCTTCGCCGTGCTCGGCCAAATGCCGGCGCATGGTGTCGCCGAAGGCGCCCTCGCCGTGCGGGGAGATCACGTCCAGCGCCATGTTCTGCAGCTGGAACCAGGCGTGGCGCACGCCGCCGTCGCCGCCGATCCAGTTGGGCTCGCGGCCCAGCAGCCGGCGATAGCCGTCGATGGCGGCGTCCAGGTCGGTCACCGCCAGGGCGACATGGTCCAGGCCGGTGATCACCGCAGGAACTCGCGCACGTCGGCGATGTGTCCGGCGATCGCCGCGGCCACGGCCATTTCCGGGCTCATCAGGTGGGTGCGGCCGCCGCGGCCCTGGCGGCCCTCGAAGTTGCGGTTGGAGGTCGAGGCGCAGCGTTCGCCCGGCGCCAGCCTGTCGGGGTTCATGCCCAGGCACATGGAGCAGCCCGGCTCGCGCCAGTCGAAGCCGGCGGCCTTGAAGATCTCGTCCAGGCCCTCGTCCTCGGCCTGGGCGCGGACCAGGCCCGAGCCCGGCACCACCATGGCGCGGACGCCGGCCGCCACCTTGCGGCCCTCGGCGATCTTCGCCGCCGCCCGCAGGTCCTCGATGCGGCTGTTGGTGCACGAACCGATGAACACCACGTCGATCTTCGCCTCGGTGATCGGCTGGCCGGCGGTCAGACCCATATAGGCCAGGGCCCGCTCGGCGGAGGCGCGCTTGTCGGCGGTGGCGAAGCTGTCCGGGGCCGGGACCTTGCCGGACACGGCCACCACGTCCTCGGGGCTGGTGCCCCAGGTGACCAGGGGCGCGATCGTCGAAGCGTCGAGGCGGACCTCCCGGTCGAACCGGGCGTCGGGATCGGAATAGAGCGTCTTCCAGTAGGACAGGGCCATGTCCCAGGCCGCGCCCTTCGGCGCCGCGGGGCGGCCCATCATGTAGGCGTAGGTGGTCTCGTCGGGGGCCACCAGCCCGGCCCGCGCCCCGCCCTCGATGGTCAGGTTGCACAGGGTCATGCGGCCTTCCATCGACAGGGCGCGCACCGCCTCGCCGGCGTATTCGATCACGTAGCCGGTGCCGCCGGCGGTCCCGATCTCGCCGATCACCGCCAGGGCGAAGTCCTTGGCGCCGACGCCCGGCGCCGGGGTCCCGTCGATGGTCACCCGCAGGTTCTTCGACTTCTTCTGGCGCAGGGTCTGGGTGGCCAGCACGTGCTCCACCTCGGAGGTGCCGATGCCCTGGGCCAGGGCGCCGAACGCCCCGTGGGTGGAGGTGTGGCTGTCGCCGCAGACGATGGTCATGCCCGGCTGGGTGCGGCCCTGTTCGGGCCCGACCACATGGACGATGCCGTTCCGGATGTCGCCCATCGGGAAGAACTCGATCCCGTAGTCCTTGACGTTGCGCTCCAGGGTCTGGAGCTGCAGCCGCGCCTCTTCGTCGGCCACCGCGCCCACGCCCTTGGACTGGCCCTCGGTGGGGATGTTGTGGTCGGCCACCGCCAGGGTGCGGTCGGGCCGGCGCACGGGACGCTTCTCGGCGCGAAGACCCGCGAACGCCTGCGGCGTCGTCACCTCGTGGATCAGGTGCAGGTCGATATAGAAGATCGCCTCGCCGTCCTGTTCGGCGACGAGGTGAGAGTCCCAGATCTTGTCGTAAAGTGTCTTGCCGGCCATGCGGGGCATGTAGGGTCTGAGGGGCGCCGGTGTCCAGCGCCCCGGACATGCGAATTTGCCGCAAACCTATGCCTCAGGCGGCGATGCTGCGCGCCGGTTCGAGGCAACCTTGACCCTCCAGGGCGGTGCGCAGCGCCTGGTCGAGCGGGGTGTGCGGCTCGGCGCCCAGGGCGGCGACCAGCCTGGCGTTGTCCGGCAGCACCTCGTTGTCCCAGAGGTAGCGCATCTCCAGCATCTCCCGGAGCATCTCCACGAAGGGCGAGGCCGCGGCCATGGCGAACCAGGGCAGGGCGCGCCGCGCCAGCCTTCGGCCCGCCACCCGCTCCAGGGCGGCGGCCATCTCGCCGCCGGTGACCTGGTGGCCGGCGTGGTTGAACACCGCGAAGTCCGGCAGGTCGGCCTCCCGCTCGATCAGCCGGGCGATGCTCTGCGCAAAATCCGGCAGATAGGCCCAGGCATGGGTCACGTGGGCGGGGCCGGGCAGGTTCACCGCGCGCAGGGGCCTGCCCTTCCGCACCCAGCCCTCGGTCAGCCAGGAGGAGCCGCTGCGCGGGCCGAAGAAATCCCCCGCCCGGACCACCAGGGCGCGCACCCCCTCCGCCGTCTCCAGCCGCCGTTCCAGGGCGACCCGGATCGCCCCCTTGCGGGTCTTCGGGTTCTGCGGCGCGGTCTCGTCGAACCGCGGCCAGGCGTCGGGCCCGTAGTTGTAGACGTTGCCGGGCAGGACGATCCGCGCCCCGCCGGCCCTGGCCGCGGCGATGGTCGCCTCGATCATGGCGGGCAGCACGCTGGCCCAGTTGGCGTAGCCGGGCGGGTTGGCGCCGTGCAGGATCACCCGGGCGCCCTCGGCCGCCGCGATCACGTCGGCGGCGATCATGGCGTCGCCGCGCACCCACTCCACCCCCGCCGGGCCCCGGGACCGCGCCCCCTCCGGATCGCGGTTGAGGCCGCGCACCCGCCAGCCGCGTTCCAGCAGCGCGCGGGCGACTTCGCCGCCGATCGAGCCGGTGGCGCCGATCACCAGGGCCAGGGGGGTTTGCGTAGTCATCGGTCCGCTCCATCTCTTGAGGACGGGCGGAAGATCGCCCCGCGGAGTTCGCGGCGGAATTGCGCTTTACTTTAGGTGAGCTATACAGAAACGCATGAGGTCGGATCCAGCCTGGGACCTGTTCCAAAGCCTGCACGCCGTGCTGCAGGCCGGCAGCTTCTCCGCCGCCGCCCGGGCGCGCGGCCTGACCCAGCCGACCCTCGGCCGCCACATCGAATCCCTTGAGCAGAGCCTGGGCGCGCCCCTGTTCCTGCGCAGCCCGCGGGGCCTCACCGCCACCGACCTGGCCGAGAGCCTCCGGCCCCACCTGGAGGAGATGGCCGCCGCCGCCGCCGCGGCCCTGCGCGACGCCTCCGGCGCGGCGGATTCCTCCAAGGGCGTCGTGCGGGTGGCGGCCAGCGACATCATGGGCGCTGAAGTCCTGCCGGCGATCCTGTCAGGTTTCCAGGACCGGTATCCGGACATCACCATCGAGCTGGTGCTGTCCAACAAGGCCGAGGACCTCTCGCGGCGCGACGCCGACATCGCCGTGCGCATGGTGCGGCCCACCCAGGGCTCCCTGGTGGCGCGCAAGGTGGGGACCACCGAGATCGGCTTCTACGCCACCCCCGGCTATATCGAGCGCCGCGGCATGCCCGCCAGCATGGGCGATCTCTCGGACGGCCACACGGTGATCGGCTTCGACCGCTACCGGCCTCAGCTCGAGGCCCTGGCCGGGCTCGACCTCGGCCGGGAGCTCACCCGCGACATCTTCGATTTTCGCACCGACAACGACGTGGCCCAGGTCTCCGCCGTGCGCGCCGGCCTGGGGATCGGCGCCGTGCAGCACGCGCTCGCCCGCCGGTCTGGCCTGACCCCGGTGCTGGCCAACGCCTTCCATTTCGAGCTCGAGATCTGGGTGGCCATGCACGAGAACCTCAAGGGTTCGCGCCGCATGCGGCTGATGTTCGATCACCTGGTCGAGGGCCTGTCCGGCTTCGTGGCCGAGGGCCGATGACGCCGCAAATGAAAAGGCGGCCCGTGGGCCGCCGTCATCGGGGTCGCGGGAACGCCTAGTAGGCGTTGGGGTCCTTCAGGACCAGCGGCACGGTCCGCAGCATGATCCACAGGTCGCGGGCGAAGGTCCAGTCCTCGATATAGGCGTTGTCCGCCTGGACCCGGTCCACCATGCACTGCATCTCGCGGATCTCGCCGCGATAGCCGGAAACCTGGGCCAGGCCGGTGAGGCCCGGCTTTGCGCGGAAGCGGTCGTTGTAGGTGGGGATGCGGGCCCCGTAGAAGTCGTCGTGCGACACGGCGTGCGGGCGGGGCCCGACGAAGGACATGTCGCCCTTCAGGATGTTGAGCAGCTGCGGCAGCTCGTCGAGGCTGCACTTGCGGAGCACCAGGCCCAGGGGAGTGACGCGGGCGTCGTTCTTGGTGGCGTGGCGGATGTCGCCGTGATCCTCGGCCACCGTCATCGTCCGGAACTTGTAGATCGTGAAGACCTTGCCGTTCAGCCCGGTGCGGCGCTGCCGGAACAGGGCGGGGCCCCGGGTCTCGAACCGCACGGCCACCGCGATCACCAGCAACAGCGGCAGGAACATCAGCAGGGCGAAGGTGGAGGCGATGATGTCCACCAGCCGCTTGGCCTGGCTTTGCGCCACGGCGTAGGCCAGCGGCGGCGCGACCGTGGTGGCCGGCGCGACGAACGGGGTGAGGTAGTGGATGGAGGCCTGGCGCGCGGGGGCCCTGAGCGACGCCTGGGCGTGCGCAGACCCCGCCGGATGCGGGCTGAGCGCATCCTTGCGATCTACGGACGGCGCCGCGTCATACATGAACCAACCCCACCAGCGTCACAGGTACATAACTCGCGGCCACCAGTAACGGTTTTTTAGCCATGATCAATGTTCTGCACGCGTCACACGAACTTTTAACTTCACCCATCGTTCAATGTCCTCATGTTGAACGCAGGTTTGGCGCGTCCGGAAACCGGCCCCTTGGTGGCGAAAGCAGTTAACGCGCTTTCACCAACTTGCGAGTCCGAGCAAGGGCGCAAGCTTCCCATCGCCCTTGGACTCGGAGTGGGCGCCGTGGCGTCCCTAAGTCTTTGGGCCGGAATCTTCGTCGGACTCCGCTCACTTCTATCCTGACCGCCACGACGTCTCTAATCGCGGCAGCACAACGCAAAACGCCCGGCTTGCGCCGGGCGTTCCCGTTTCCGGATCTTTTGCCGTCGCCTCAGGCCTTGACGACCTTGCCGGCCGGCAGCCCCAGCTTGGCGAAGACGTTGCGGGTGTCGACGATCAGGCGCGCGTGCTTCTCGATCAGCGCATAATCGACGGCGTCGTGATCGGTGGAGACCAGGATGGCGTCGTAGCCTGCGATCGCCTCCGGCGTCAGGCCCACGGACTTGCGCCCGGCCAGGCCGGGATGCTCGCGGGTGTCCGGAATGGCGGCGATGTGCGGGTCGTGGAAGTCGCAGGTCGCGCCCCGGCCCTCGATCAGCTCGATCAGCACCAGGGACGGGCTCTCGCGGGTGTCGTCGACGTTCTTCTTGTAGGCGACGCCCAGCAGCAGGATCTTCGAGCCCTTCAGGCCCTTGCCGAAGGCGTCGTTCATGGCCGCGCCCAGGGCGTCCACCACCACGCGGGGCATGGCGGTGTTGATCTGGCCGGCGAGTTCGATGAAGCGCGTCTCCATCCCGTACTCGCGCGCCTTCCATGTCAGGTAGAAGGGGTCGACCGGGATGCAGTGGCCGCCCAGCCCGGGGCCCGGATAGAACGGCATGAAGCCGAAGGGCTTGGTCGAGGCCGCGGCGATCACTTCCCACACGTCGATGCCCATGGCGCCGTAGACGAGCTTCAGTTCGTTCACCAGGGCGATATTGACCGAGCGGAAGATGTTCTCGGTCAGCTTGGCCGCCTCGGCCGCGCCGGCGGTGGAGACCGCGACGACCTTGGAGACCACCTGTTCGTAGAGCTTGACCGCCAGGGCGCGGGACTGCGGATCGTCCGCGCCCACCACCTTGGGGATCGACTTGGTGGAGAAGTTCGGGTTGCCCGGATCCTCGCGCTCCGGCGAGAAGGCCAGGAACACGTCCTTGCCGACCTTGAGGCCGCCCTTCTCCATCAGCGGCTGGACCACCTCGCGGGTGGTGCCGGGCCAGGTGGTGCTTTCCAGCACGACCAGCTGGCCGGGGCGCAGGTGCTCGGAAATGCTCTGGGCGGTGGCGACCACATAGGACAGGTCCGGGTCGCGGTGCTTGGTGACCGGGGTCGGCACGCAGATCAGGATCGCGTCGGCTTCCTTCAGCCGCGAGAAGTCGCTGGTGGCTTCGAGCCGCCCGCTGTCCACCGCCGCCTTCATCACGTCGGCGCCGATATAGCTGATCACCTGTTCCGCGCCGTTGATCATCTTGACCCGGCCGGCGCTGACGTCGAAGCCCAGGACCCTGAAGCCCGCCTCGACCCCGGCCAGCGCCAGCGGCACGCCGACATAGCCCAGGCCCATGATGCCCAGCGTCGCCTTGCGCCCTTCCAGGCGCTTCATCAGTTCATCGAAGTTCGACGCGGTCTCGGGCACCGGGTTTCCTTTTCACGCAAGACAAGGTCGGCCGGCCTTGGCGGGTCGGACGAGATAGGGTGAACGTTCTTAGACGACAGCTATTTTACGCAAGATTACCTGCGCCCGCCGATCGGCGTTTGTGTGGCCGCCCGGGGTCGAATTGTCCGCCGGGCCGCCGGCGGCGGCCTGTTTATTTCCATGCAACGAATATGCAATAGGGAATCCCGCCGAGGGGCCCGCGTCATGGATCGACATCCTGGATCGAAAGTCTCGGCGACCCGGGATCATCGCCGACCGACCGGGACCGGCCATGACCGCTGAGCCCGAAGTCAGCGTCATCATCCCCCATTACCACGACCTGCGCGGCCTGGACCTGTGCCTGCAGGCCCTGGAGCGGCAGACCTATCCGCGCGAGCGGTTCGAGATCGTGGTCGCCGACAACAATTCTCCGGAAGGCGAGGCGGCGGTGGCCAAGGCGATCGCCGGCCGCGCCCGGCTGGTGGTGGTCACGGAAAAGGGCGCCGGACCGGCGCGCAACGGCGCGGTGGCCGTGGCGCGCGGCGCCCTGTTCGCCTTCACCGATTCCGACTGCGTGCCCGAGCCGCAATGGCTGGCCGAAGGGCTGGCGGGCCTGAAGACCTACGACTTCGTGGGCGGGCACGTCCGAGTGCTGCTGGAGAACCCGCCGCGGATGACCGCCGTGGAAGCCTTCGAGCGGGTCTTCGCCTTCGACTTCAAGAGCTACATCCAGAAGAAGGGCTTCACCGGTTCCGGCAACATGTTCTGCCCGCGGGCGGTGTTCGAGGCGGTGGGCGGCTTTCGCAACGGGATGTCGGAAGACGTCGACTGGTCGCACCGCGCCCGCGACAAGGGTTTCCGCCTGGGCTTCGCGCCCCGCGCCGTGGTGGGCCATCCGGCGCGCCGCAGCTGGGACGACCTGGAAACCAAGTGGCGGCGGGTGAACGCCGAGATCTTCCAGCTGTCGGCCGACGCGCCGATGCGCCGTTTCGTCTGGCTGCTTCGGGCCCTGGCCCTGCCGGTCTCGGCGGTGGTCCACACCCCCAAGGTCCTGTTCAGCGCGGAGCTGAACACCCCGGGCCAGAGGCTGGCCGCACTGCGCGTTCTCTACCGGCTGCGCATGTGGCGCCTGGCCGATTCGATGCGCCTGTTCCTGGGTGGGAAAGCTTGAGCATGCACGTCGCCGTCGCCATCGTGGGCTTCAACAACGCCCAGGACATCGTCCACTGCCTGGGCGAACTCGGCCGTTCCACCCATGCCGACTTCGAGGTGGTGATCTGCGAGAACGGCGGCCCCGCCGCCTTCGCGGCGCTGGAGGCGGCCCTGCCCAAGGCCCTGCCCGGCGGCCAGGCCGTCCGCGCCGTGCTGGCGCCCGGCAATCTGGGCTATGCCGGCGGGGTCAACCGCTGCATCGAGGAGAGCCCCGGGGCCGACGCCTGGTGGGTGCTCAATCCCGACACCCATCCCTATCCCGAGGCCCTGGCCGCGCTGGTCGAGCGCCTGGAGCGGGGGGACTGCGACGCGGTGGGCTGCACCCTGCACCTGCCCAACGGACGGGTGCAGTCGCACGGCGGGCGCTGGACCCCCTGGCTGGGCCGCGCGGTCTCGATCGGCCATTCGAGCCCGCTTTCGGAACATCCCGATCCGGCCTGGATCGAAAGCCGGCAGAATTACCTGAACGGCGCGGCGATGCTGATGGGCCGCCGCTTCGTGGAGACCGTCGGGCTGATGCGCGAGGAGTACTTCCTCTATTGCGAAGAGGTCGAATGGTGCCTGCGCGGCATCGCCCGCGGCATGCGGCTGGGCTTCGCGCCCAAGGCGGTGGTCCTGCACTATCAGGGGACGACCACCGGCAATCCGCCCGACATCCGCCAGCGCAGCAAGACTCCGGTCTACCTGATGGAGCGCAACAAGCTGCTGCTGACCCGCGACCTGTTTCCCGGCCTGATGCCGGTGGTGGTGGTGGCGGCGTTCGCGGTGATCTTCGCCCGGTTCGCCCGCCGCGGGGCCTGGCGGCAGGTGGGCTACGCCCTCTCGGGATGGCGGGCGGGCTTGCGCGACGAGCGCGGCCCTCCGGCCTGGATCGCGCCCTGAGCCCCCGACCGGGCGGCCGCCAGCCGTCCGGCCATGCGAAGCCTTGATCCGGCCGCCACGGGAACCGACGCGGGATCCTCCGCGACCTCGGGCTGGGTCTTGATGCGGTAGATCAGCGCCAGGGCCATGCCCATCATCATGAACTGCAGGGTGTGGTTCTCGGTCTGGCTGAAGATCGACTTGATGATGAAGAAGGCGGACAGGGAGATGCCGAGCGGGATCAGAAAGGTCCGCTCGCGCTCCTTGGGCGCGACCACCAGCCCATATTTCGCGCACTGCACGATCACCACGATGATCGCCGCGAAATAGACCAGGAAGCCCACAACGCCGTAGTCCAGCGCCACCAGCAGATAGTAGGTGTCGATGGTCAGGACGCCGGCGAGGTTGTGGTAGTCGAGCGCCTCGGCGCCCTGGCCGATCCCGTAGCCCCAGGGATGGCTGATGATCTTGGGCATGCCCGCGGCCACCTGGTCCATGCGGCCCTCGTTGCTGTACGAGGTGTTGCTGCCGCCCCAGACCATGTTGTGCAGGCGCTGGACGAAGAAAGTCGCCGCGATGAAGGCGCAGAAGAACGCCGGGTAGGCCAGGACCACCGTGGGCCCGATCAGGCTGCCCCTGACCTGCCGCCACCGCATCACGCCCCAGCACAGGGTGTAGAGCAGGGCGGCGATGAAGAAGCCCACCATCCCCAGCCGCGCCCCGGTCTTGTAGATGGTGTAGAAGATGAACGGGATCGACAGCGCCGCCGCCACCTTCACCCACGGCGGGTACTTGCCCATCATGAAGTGGATGACGAACGGCGTGGTCAGGGCCAGGTACTCGGCGAAGCCCAGGCTGGTGGAGTGGGTGCCCTGCACCCGGTACTCGTCGGTGCCCAGGCGCCGCGCGCCCTGGAGCACGCGGGAGACGTACTCGTCCTGAACCTGCAGGAAGCTGGGGATGTGGCCGGCCCACGGCACGTGTTCCTCGCGGGCCTCCTCGATGCCGATGAAGCACAGGATGATCGCCGACACCCACATGATGGCCGCCCAGCGCTCGGCGGCGCCGGGTCGGGTGAACACGTAGCAGGCGACGAAGAACATCACCGTCCAGCTCACCTGGGTCTCGACCAGGGCGTTGATGGAATCGCCCACATGCTTGGAGAAGACGATCGAGACCACCTGGATGCAGATGAAGATCACCACCAGCTTCCAGAGATAGGGGACCGAGGTCAGCACCTCCGCGAGCTTCGCCCGGAATTCGGGCGAGACGGAGATGCAGATCAGCAGGATGAAGGTCAGCGGGAAGCCGATCAGCCGGATGGCGGTGATCCAGGGCAGGCCCGGCGGCACGATCGCCAGGTAGTTCGGCCACAGCAGCACGGCGATCAGGAAGGCGAAGAACAGCTTTCCCAGCAGGCCGGTGGGCGCGCTCTTGAAGTCGGGCAGGGCCCAGACCACGATCAGGCCCAGGATCACCAGCGGCGCCGCGAACTGCGGGATCAGGTAGGGGGTGGTCAGGGCGTAGAAGAATCCGCCGACCAGGCAGATCAGCACCAGGATCGGGGTCGCCGCCCATGCGAGGGCCCGTCGCCAGCCGGTCAGCTCCGCGGCGTAGGGCTTCAGGACAAACGGACGCTGGCGCGTTTTCATCTTCCTCTCGGTGTCGTCACGACGCAGGCGACTAGCATGATCCGCGAAGGCGGGGCGAGCAAAGCCGCGTGGCGCGGGCGAATCCCGCCCTGCATTTGGGCGGGGACAGCTTTCGGGGTCGTTAAGTGGCAGGTCGTGGGCGACGGGTCCGCAGGCGGTCCCGCCGCTCGGATATCGGCGAAAAATGTGGTGAAGTGCAGGCGGACCGCGATCGCGCAGACCTTCGCCTAAAGCAAATCGCAACACGGCGAGCCTAAGCATCGCGCCAGCCGGTCGGCGGCGACCGAGGCCTGTTCCAGATCCAGCCGGTGCTTTGCTGACCATGTTGATGCGCGACGAAAATCTTAAGGCCGACGCCAACAATTTCACGATCGTCCGGCTGATCCTGGCGTCGCTGGTGATCTACACGCACAGTTACTGGCTGGTGACGGGCGTCTCCAACAAGGACGACCTCAGCGATTTCCTGGGTGCGGGGGTCTCCGCCTTCGCCGTGGACGGCTTCTTCTTTCTCTCGGGATTCCTGGTCTATCCCAGCCTGCTGCGGCTTCAGAGCGCCGGCCGGTTCCTGCTGGCCCGGGCCGCGCGGCTGTGGCCGGGCCTGGCGGTCTCGCTCCTGGTGATGGTGGCCGGCGGGGCGACCGTCACCACGGCGTCCGGCCTCGCCTACCTCCAGGGCGACACCGCCCGGTTCATCCTCAACAACGTGACCTTCCTGCAGGGCTTCTTCACCCTGACCGGGGTGAACTGCGGGGCGGACCCCTGCGTGATCAACGGTTCGCTGTGGACCCTGCCGTGGGAGGCCCGCTGCTATCTGGTCCTGGCCTTCCTCGGTCTGGTGGGGCTGGCGCGACCTGGCCTCATGAAATGGATCGTGCTGCCGGCCACGCTGGCGGGGGCCGTGCTCTGGGACATCCCGGCCGTGCCGCGCCTGACCGAATCCCTGCTGGGAAGCGGCGCCGTCTACTATCTGACCACCGCCGACAGGCTCTGGCCGCTGTTCGCCCTGGGCGCCGCGGCCTATCTGTTCCGCGAGCGCCTGCCCCTGTCCTGGCTGATCCTGGCGGTGCTGTTCCTGCTCATGCTGGGCGCCAATGCGCTGGGCGTCGGGCTGCATTTCCGCGCGCTGTTCGTCGGCTATCTGGTGCTTTGCATGGGTCTGCTGACCGCCCGCAAGGGCGCGATCTCCGGCGGCTGGCACGACTATTCCTACGGCATGTACATCTACGCTTTCCCGGTGATGATGGCCGTCCACGCGGTGCTGCCGACCCCGTCGCACTGGGTGCTGGGCGCCGCGACCTTCGCCGCGACCCTGCCCTTTGCGATGCTGTCCTGGCACTTCGTGGAGAAACCGGTGCTGGACGCCGTCAAGCGCCGGCGCGCCCGCCGCGCGGCGGTCAGCGCGCAGCCCGCCTGACCCGGTCGTCGGAGGGTCGGAAATCCGCCCCATCGACACTTCGTGAAGACTCTGGGGCTAGCATTCCGCCCATATACGAAGGCCGGTCCAGGCCGTCCGTTCCAGCTGTCGAGTCGATGATGACAACCACCCGTCCCCGTGCGCCAGGCTTCAACGCCACACCGGTGATCGACTACC
>DASUIJ010000185.1:0-4176 GCA_036279815.1 Phenylobacterium sp.
CAGATGAGCAGCGCCCCGTTGGGGGGGCGTGGCCCGGGGCGGAAAGACGCCGAATCCGCCTCCAGGGCAAGTGAAACTTTCTGAAAAACGTGTTGAGCGGCGCCGGACTTGGCGTCGCGCGGCGATCCGTGTTCAACCTCCGGTCCCTTCCCTGCGAGCCGCCCGATGATCCGCTCCCGCGCCACAGACTGGATCGTGCTCGCCGCCCTGGTGGTGGTCTGGGGCTCGGCCTTCGCGGGCCTGAAGATCGCCGTCGCCCACATCCACCCCTTGTGGAACACGGTGTTCCGAATCTGGATCGGAGTGGCCACCCTGGCCGTGGTGGTGGCGCTGGAACGGCGCAGGCTGCCGCCGCTGCGCGATCCGGCCTGGCGCTTCTACGCCGTGACCGGACTGGTGGGCATGTCGGTTCCGTTCGCCCTGTTCGCCTATGCGGCCGAGCGGGTGCCGTCGGCGGTGAACGCCATGTGCAATGGCGCCTCGCCGATCTTCACCGCCGCCCTGGCCCATGCCTTCGTCGCCGGCGACAGGCTGACGGTGCGCCGGACCGTGGGAGTCGGGCTGGGCTTCGCGGGCCTTCTGGTGCTGGTCGCCCCGAAACTCGCCGGCGGGGTCACCGTGGAGGGCGTGGGCCTGATCGTCGCCCTGTCGGGCGCGGCCCTCTATTCGTTCGCCAATGTGCTGATCAAGCGTTCGCCGACCGTGCCGCCCAGCGTGGGGGCCCTGATGATGTGCCTATGGGCCGGCGTGTTCGCGATTCCGACCGCTGCGTTCCTGGCCCCGCCGCCCAGCTGGCCGCCGCTCTCGTCGCTGCTGGCCGTGACCGGCCTGGGGGTCTTCCCGACGGCCCTGGCCTCCATCGGCTACGTCTACCTGATCCAGCGGCGCGGGCCGCTGTTCATGTCCATGGCGATCTACGTGGCCCCGCTATGGGCGACCCTGCTCGGCGTGGCGTTCATGGGCGAGCGGCCGGGATGGACCGCATTCGCGGCCCTTGGCCTGATCCTCGCGGGCGTGGCGCTGGCGACCCTGGAGAAACGGGCGGCGGCCCGGGCGCTGGAAGCCTAGGGCGCCGTAGCCTTGGCCGCGGCGCGGCGTGTCTGGATCCAGGTGGCGCAGGTGCCCGAGACAATGGCCAGCAGGATACCCCAGCTGACCACGTTGTTCACCACTGCGAACAGCTGGTCGAAGGACTTGGCGGTGACGTAATAGAAGGCGTGCAGCGAGAACTGGGCCGCCTGCAGCAGCATGGCGGCGCCGAGCCACAGGCTCGTATAGCGGATCGCCAGGACCAGCAGCCCCACGCCGAGCACGCCGTCGATGGTCAGGAGGCCAGGCGCCAGGCGCTCCTGGGACATGGTGGCCTGCAGCACCAGGAAGAGGCAGGCGACCAGCAGGTTCAGCGAGGCGCCGAAACGCTCGGGCCACGCGCCCTTCCACCACGCGAACGCGGCGACGAGTGCGATCGCCGCGGTCAGGAGATGATGGAAGTACCAACCAGACATGCTTTGCGCCCCTAACGCTAATTAGGGGCGCAAGACCAGTTAAACTATTGCAACCAAGTTGGGCTTCAGCCCACCTGACGCATCGTTGTGGTTTGGGCGGCGGCCAGCAGGCTCTTGTCCATTTCGCCGGCCATCTTGGTGCGGATGCCGAGGCGGAGCTTGGCTTCAGCCAGCTCGCCATGCACGCCCACCATGGCGGAACGCGCCTGGCTGAGGGCGGAGATGGCTTCCATCAGCTTCACTTGCACGTCGTCGGCGAACACCATCGAGGCGTTCACGTCCTGACGCGCCTTCAGAAGGTCAGCCATCATTTCGGTGGCTTCGACCATCGCCTGGTCTACAGCCGCTTCCGTCGCGAACAGCTTGGTCGCGACGCGTTGTGCAACAAACGCTTTTTCCATCTGGGGGAGCCCCTCCAAGAGCATTAACTCAACGGTAGTATAGGTAAACGACAAATTAAGCTCAAGCTAGATGATTCAATTTTCATTAACCAGATTCGCTCCCGTGACGGTTGCACCGGGGAGAGTTGGGCGAACCCTGGGCGGGGGAGTCCCTTTTTGGGGCGCCTGCGGAAGCGAAGCGTTAGGAGAATTGGGTTAAACGCGAAGTTCGATCGGATCTCGAACACCCATGACCGAACAGTCCCGGAAGACCGGCGCGCCCCCCACGGCGACTTTCCATGCTCGCGTAGCGGGAGCTGCGCTGATCACAGCCCTGGTGGTTCTGATCGCCGCGTGCCTGACCTTCATGCTGCAGCAGTGGGCGGTCGCCCGCGAGCAGAGCCACGTCAACCAGGTCTCGCTGACGGAGATCACCGCCGCCGCGGCCGCGCCCGCCATGGCCGCCCACGACCCCGTGGCCGCCCGCCACGCGATCGCGGTCCTGGACAAGGCGCCCCGTGTGGTCGAGGCCCGCCTGGTCGACGCCGACGGACGCACCCTGGCCGACTATACCCGTTCCGCGCCGGTCTCCGGCGCCGCCGACGTGGTCCGAACCGAGATCAAGGTCGATGGGGTTCGCCTGGGCGAACTGATCATCATCGGCCGTGCGCCCGAACTGGCGTCCATGCTGCCGCAGTTCGTGGCCCTGACCGGCGCGCTGCTGTTCGCCGGCGTCGGCGTGGCCCTGTTCCTGGCCCGCGGCCTGGCCCACAAGGTGATCGCGCCTGTCCAGCGCCTCTCCGAGGCCATGCACGACGTGGCCGCCAACGGCAGCTTCGCCCCGGTTGAGGTCGAGGCCCAGGACGCGATGTTCCGCAGCCTGACCGACAGCTTCAACCACCTGCTGGCCAAGCTCGGCGAGCGCGAACAGGCCCTCTGGCGCACCCTGCAGGAGCTGATGGAGGCGCGCGACGCCGCCAACGCCGCCAATGTGCTGAAGTCGCAGTTCCTGGCCAATATGAGCCACGAGATCCGCACGCCGATGAACGGCGTGCTGGCCATGGCCGAGGTCATGTCCATGGGCGACCTCGCCCCCGTGCAACGCGAGCGCCTGGACGTGATCCGCCAGTCGGGCGCCCTGCTCCTGGCCGTGCTGAACGACGTGCTGGACCTCTCCAAGATAGAGGCCGGCAAGCTGACCCTGCTGATCGACGACTTCGACCTGGAATCCGCCGTGGCCACCACCCGCGACAGCTTCGCGGTGATGGCCGAGCAGAAGGGCCTGGAATTCGAGGTGAAGGTCGACGAGACGGCTCGCGGCGCGTGGCGCGGCGACGCCGACCGGCTGCGCCAGATCGTCGGCAACCTGCTGTCCAACGCGGTCAAGTTCACGCAGGCCGGATCGGTCGAGGCGCTGTTCGACGTCTCCGAGGCGACCGGAGCCCTGCGGCTCACCGTGCGCGACTCCGGCGTCGGCATCGCCGGCGAGAAGCAGGCCAACCTGTTCGAGAAGTTCGTCCAGGCCGACAACTCCGCCACCCGCCGCTTCGGCGGAACGGGCCTGGGCCTGGCGATCTGCCGCGAGCTGACCCAGATGATGGGCGGGACCATCGAGGTCGACAGCGTCGAGGGCCGCGGCTCGACCTTCCGCGTCGAGCTGCCGCTGCCGCGCGGCGAGGCCAGCGCCATCGCCACGACCGAGGTCGCCGAGATCGACGAGACCGAAGGCGCCCTGCGCCTGCTGGCCGCCGAGGACAACGCCACCAACCAGCAGGTCCTGGCCGCGGTCATGGGCTCGCTCGGCATCGAGGTGGAGATCGTGGCGGACGGCCGCGCGGCCTTCGAGTCCTGGCGCGACGGGACCTACGACCTGATCCTGATGGATATCCAGATGCCGGTGATGGACGGCATCGACTCCGCTCGCGCCATCCGCGCCGCGGAGCTGGAGACCGGCCGCCGGCGCACGCCGATCGTGGCGCTGACCGCCAACGCCCTGTCGCACCAGGTGGAGGAATACCTGGCGGCCGGCATGGACGGCCACGTGGCCAAGCCGATCGAGATCGCCAAGCTGTATGACGCGATCAGCCGCGCCCTGACCGACGCCGCCCAGGCGCCGGCCCAGGCCCAGGCCCAGGGCCAGGACCCGGTCCAGGCCGCCGTCGCCGCCGCCTGAGCGGCCTTCCCAAGCTGAACCTCCGACAACGGGCGCCTCAGGCCCGCTTCAGGTCGAGGGGGCTAGTCATGGCCCCAACGTCGCCAAATCCGGCGGCGATCGACCCGAAGGATGTTCG
>DASUIJ010000186.1:0-9327 GCA_036279815.1 Phenylobacterium sp.
GGATTCAGCTACGCGCTCGGCCCCACCCAGCGATAGGGGCCGTCAGGCTCCGGCGAAGGCGGCTGGCCGCCTCAGCCGTGGGCCAGCCACTCCCGCGCGGCGCGCTGGGCTTCGGCGACGTCCTCCGAGGCCATCTCCTGGCTCAGTTCCTTGCGGTAGACCTTGGCTTCGGTCGAACCGCGCATCGCGGCCAGATTGAACAGCATGTGGGCCGAGACATAGTCCAGCGGCGCGCCGCCCTGACCGGTCGAATAGAGCAGCCCCATCTTGAACAGCTCGTCGCCGGTGGCGTCAGGCCCCGGCAGCGGCAGTTCGAACCCCGATTCCACGCTCGCAAGCATGATTTCGTTTCCCTCTCCCGGCCGGTCGCGCCCCGTTCTGGGTCTCGAGCCCGGCCTCCTGGGAGCAGGAAAGTCGATCCACACTGAACATATAGTTAAACCAGGGCGCAGCTCTGCTTTGTCACGACATTCTCAAGAAATCGAGACATTTACTGCCGAGAAAGCTCCCTATCCGCCGGGTTAACACCCATGCATGGGATGAGGCCCCTCGTCGGCGCGAAAGGCCATGGGCGCGCCGACGCAACCGTGGCGCTGAAAGTTCTGTTCAGGTCGAGTTCAGGCAGCAGCGTTCACGTTGGCCGCCAAGATCGGAACGACAATGGATTTTGAACGGAGACCCGCCATGAAACGCCTGATCCTGAGCCTGGCAGCGGTTGCGACGATCGCCGGCCCGATGGCCGCGAGCGCGTCGGCCGCCCATGCGCAATCCTGGGACCGTCACGACAACGGCCGGCACAACGGCTGGGATCGTGGATACGGCCGCGATCGGGACGGCGACCGCCGCGACTGGGATCGTCGCGACTGGGATCGCTATGACCGGCGCGACCGGGACCGCGACGGCGGCTGGGATCGCGGACGCCACAACGGCTACTACTACAACAACCGGTGGTACTACGGGCCGCCGCCCCAGGCCTACTATGGCAACCCCTACTATCGCCCCGGCTACACCGCCTGGCGGCGCGGCGGGGTCCTGCCGAGCTACTACCGCAGCTACTACGTGAACGACTATTACCGCTACCATCTGCGCCCGCCGCCCCGTGGCTACGCCTGGTATCGGGTGGGCGACGACTACCTGCTGGCCGCCATCGCCACCGGGCTGATCTTCGAGATCATCAACAACTGACGACCGACAGTTGCAATACGATCAGGCCCCGAAGCCCAGGCTTCGGGGCCTTCCTGTTGCTTGGAGGTGACGCCGCCCTCGCCTATTCGACGCCGAGCTTGGCCTTCAGGAGCTGATTGACGGTCCCCGGATTGGCCTTGCCGCCGGTGGCCTTCATCACCTGACCGACGAACCAGCCGATGGCCTGGGGCTTTTCCTTCACCGAGGCGGCCTGGCCGGGATTGGCGGCGATCAGGTCTTCGATGATCTTCTCCAGGGCGCCGGTGTCGGACACCTGCTGCAGGCCGGCCTTCTCGACGATTTCGCGCGGACGCCCCTCCCCCGCCCACATGCGCTCGAACACGTCCTTGGCGATCTTGGACGAGATCACGCCCTCCTCGATCAGGGCGACCAGTTCGGCGATGGTGTCGGGCTTCAGCGGGCTGTCGGCGATATCCAGGCCGCCGGCGGCAAGCTTGGCGGCCAGTTCGTTGGTCACCCAGTTGGCCACCAGCTTGGCGTCGCGGCCCTTGGCGGCTTCCTCGTAATAGTCGGCGCGGGCCTGCTCGATGATCAGCACGCCGGCGTCATAGGCGCTGAGGCCGTACTGCGACTGCAGCCGGGCCTTCTTGGCGTCCGGAAGCTCGGGCAGCGACGCCTCGATGGCCTTCACCCACGCCGGGTCGATCACCAGCGGCAGCAGGTCGGGATCGGGGAAGTAGCGGTAGTCGTGCGCCTCTTCCTTCGAGCGCATCGAGCGGGTCTCGCCCTTCACCGAGTCGAACAGGCGGGTCTCCTGGTCGATCTTGCCGCCGTCCTCGATGATCTCGATCTGGCGGCGCGCCTCGTACTCGATCGCCTGCTGGATGAAGCGGTAGGAATTGACGTTCTTGATCTCGCAGCGCGTGCCCAGGTGGCTGAAGCTGCCGGTCTCGCGGAACTTCTCGTAAGCGCCGGGGCGGCAGACCGAGACATTGACGTCGGCGCGCAGGTTGCCCTTCTCCATGTCGCCGTCGCAGGTGCCCAGATAGATCAGAATGGTGCGCAGCTTCTTCACATAGGCCGCCGCCTCTTCCGAGGAGCGCATGTCGGGCATGGAGACGATCTCCATCAGCGCCGTGCCGGCCCGGTTGAGATCGACATAGGTGGCGTTGGGGTCCTGGTCGTGCAGGCTCTTGCCGGCGTCCTGCTCCAGGTGCAGCCGCTCGATGCGCACGGTGAAGGTGGAGCCGTCGTCGCGCTCGACGATCACTTCGCCCTCGCCCACCACCGGGTCCTTGAACTGGCTGATCTGATAGCCCTGCGGCAGGTCGGGGTAGAAGTAGTTCTTGCGGTCGAACAGGCTGCGCAGGTTGATCCTGGCCTTGAGGCCCAGGCCGGTCTTAACCGCCTGCTCGACGCAGCGCCTGTTGATCACCGGGAGCATGCCCGGCATGGCGGCGTCCACCAGGCTGACCTGCTGGTTCGGGCCCGCGCCGAAGCCCACGGCGGCGCCGGAGAACAGCTTGGCGTTCGACGCGACCTGGGCGTGGACCTCCAGACCCAGGACGATTTCCCATGGGCCTGTGCGGCCCTCAATCACCGTGCGCGTATCAGTCATGGGTCGCTTCTAGAGCGCCCGGCCCTTCAGCGGAAGGCCCTTGCGCGGCGGGTGGAAATCGCGCTTGCTCCCGCCCCAAGAAATTCGCGTACGGGAAGGAAACCCACCATGAAAAAGTCGCTCGTCGCAGGTCTCGCCGGCCTGTCCCTGATGTTCGCCGCCGGCGCCGCGCTCGCCGCCGACACGCCGTCGGTGGAAACCACGCCCATCGCCGACCTGGCCGCCAAGCCCGAAACCAAGGCGATCCTCGACAAGGACGTGCCCGGCCTGACCGAGCACCCCGCGTTCGAGCAGTTCAAGGCCATGACCCTCAAGGCGCTGCAGCCCATGAGCCAGGGCCAGCTCACCGACGAGCAGATCGCCGCGGTTCAGGCCGATCTCGACAAGCTGCCGAAATAGGCTTCGTTCGGCCGGTCCGGCGGATCAGCCCCTCGCCGCAAGGCGAGGGGTTTTCCGTTTTCAGGCCTACCACCAGCGGGCGGGCTTGGCCTTGAAGTCGGCGGCCTTCTCGAGGGCGCCGCCCAGCGAGAACAGGGTCCCCTCGTCCAGGGCCCGGCCGATGAGCTGCAGGCCCAGCGGCAGGCCGGAGGCGTCGACGCCCGCGGGGATGCTCATGCCGGGCAGGCCCGCCAGGTTCACCGTCACCGTGAAGATGTCGTTGAGGTACATCGCCACCGGGTCGTCGGCGTTCTCGCCCAGGGCGAAGGCCGCCGAGGGGGCGGTGGGCGTCAGCAGGGCGTCGACCTTCTGGAAGGCCTGGTCGAAGTCGTCGGCGATGCGGCGGCGGACCTTCAGCGCCTTGACGTAATAGGCGTCGTAATAGCCGGCCGAGAGCACGTAGGTGCCGATCAGGATGCGGCGCTTCACCTCGGCGCCGAACCCGGCGGCGCGGGTGTTCTCGTAGGTCTCGGTGAGGTTGGCGCCGTCCACCCGCAGGCCGAAGCGCATGCCGTCGTAGCGGGCCAGGTTCGACGAGGCCTCTGCGGGCGCCACGATGTAGTAGGCCGGCAGGGCGTACTTGGTGTGCGGCAGCGAAACCTCCACGATCTCGCAGCCGGCCTCTTTGAGCCAGGCGATGCCCTTTTCCCAGAGTTCGTCGATCTCGGCCGGCATGCCGTCGACGCGGTATTCCTTGGGGATGCCGATCCGCAGGCCTTTGACGGACTTGCCGACAAAGCTCGCGAAATCAGGAACTTCGACGTTGATGCTGGTGGAATCCTTCGGGTCGTGGCCCGACATGGACTTCAGCAGGATCGCGGCGTCCTCGACCGTCTTGGCGATCGGGCCGGCCTGGTCGAGGGACGAGGCGAAGGCCACCACGCCCCAGCGCGAACAGCGGCCGTAGGTCGGCTTGATTCCCACGGTGCCGGTGAACGAGGCGGGCTGGCGGATCGAGCCGCCGGTGTCGGTGGCCGTGGCCCCCAGGCACAGGTCCGCGGCCACCGACGTGGCCGAGCCCCCCGACGACCCGCCCGGCGTCAGCTGGGCGTTGCCGCCCGACCTGCGCCAGGGATTGATCACCGGACCGAAGGCCGAGGTCTCGTTGGACGAACCCATCGCGAACTCGTCCATGTTGAGCTTGCCCAGCATGACGGCGCCGTCCCGCCAGAGCTGGCTGGTGACGGTGCTCTCGTACTGCGGAATGAAGTTGCCCAGGATCTTGGAGCAGGCGGTCGAGCGGACCCCCTCGGTGCAGAACAGGTCCTTGATCCCCAGCGGCGCGCCTTCCAGCGGGCCGGCCTCGCCCCTGGCCCGGCGGGCGTCGGCGGCGCGGGCCATGTCGAGGGCCTTTTCCGGGGTCTCGAGCACGAAGGCGTTGAGCGGCCGGGCGGCGGCCACGGCTTCCACATGGGCCTGGGTCAGTTCCTCGGAGGAAAACGACTTGTCGGCCAGGCCGTCGAGGGCGGCCTTCAGTGTCAGCGAGGTCAGAGAACTCATTATTCCACCACCTTGGGCACCACGAAGAAGCCGTCCACGGACTTCGGCGCATTGGCCAGGATCTTCGCCGCGTCGCCGCCCTCGGTGACCACGTCCTCGCGCATGGGCATGGGCATGGAGACCGCCGAGGTCATCGGCTCGACGCCGTCGGTGTTCACTTCCGACAGCTGTTCGATCCAGGCCATGATGCCGCTCAGCTCCTTGGCCAGCGGCTCCAGCTTTACTTCCGGCTCGGCGATACGCGCCAGCCGGGCGACCTTGCGGACGGTCGCCGCGTCGATGGCCATGGGGGCCTCCTCAATTCCAGAGGCCTGCCCTAGCCGTGTGGGGCGTGCGCTGCAAGAGACGGGGGCGATGAACCCGCCGACGGAGGTCGGCCTCAGGGAGCCAGCCGGGCCGCCAGCTCCGCCAGGCTGTCCACGAACCACACGTGCCGACCCCGGTTGGACTCGTAGACGAAGTCGCGAAGCGCCTGGCTGGCCGCCGTGTGGCGGGAGATGTCGCCGACAATGGTGAGCTTGACGCCGTAGTTGACGAACTTCTGGATCGCCTCGCCGGCGATGCGGGTCGACAGCACGAAGAAATCATCGCCCAGGCGCTCGGCCGGGAGGACGGCCCAGGCGGCGTTCTCGCCCAACGCCTGGCCGATGATGTCGACCACGGCGCGCTCGCCGCCGATCGGCGGGCCGTCGGGCGCGCAGACCAGGACGCGGACTCCGCCGAGGTCTTGGGCGGCGTCGCTCATTCCGCCCCCCGCAGGAAGTCGTAGATCACCTGGCCCTGGCCGGGGATCACGTGCCGGGCCTCGGGCAGGTAGACGACCCTGGCGCCGGGCGCATGGGCCTCGAGCCGGCGGCGCGTTTCGTCGGAATCCAGCAGCACGTCGCGGCCGCCGACGATCGCCTGGAGTGGCATGGTCAGCCCAGCCAGGGCGGCGTCGCTGAAGGTCGGGATCCGGAGCCGGCGCGGCCGCGTACTGGTTCCGACCAGGGTGAGGAAGGAGATGAACCGGGCGATCGCGGGCGGATAATCGGCCCCGGGCGGGCCGAACACCAATTCGCGGATCCTCCGCTGCCCCCAGGCCCCCAGGAGCAGCAACGGAGCCACCTTGAGCAGAAAGTCCTTCTGGGCGCCCACGCCCGCCGGGCAGAGGACGGCGAGCCGCTCCACCCGCTCGGGGCGGCGGGTCGCGTAGTCGAGGGCCAGCCAGCCGCCCAGCGAGACGCCGACCAGGCGCATGCGCTCGACGCCGAGGGCCGCAAACACCTCGTCGAGCCACAGCGCCCAGGCCTCGGAGTCCAGCGGTGGGCGGGACGGTGCGCTGAAGCCGGCGTCGCCGATCACGTCGACCAGATAGACACGGAACCCCTGGGTCCAAATGAGCGTGTCGAACATCCAGGCCGAGGCGTTGGCCTGCGCGCCATGGAAGGCGACCAGCGGCGGAGCGCCCTTGGGCCCGCAGGCGATGACGAAGGTCTCGCCCTCGGCGGTGGGGATGCGCAGTTCCTCCTTGGGGACCGGCCAGGCGTCGAGCACCTGGCGATAGGCCAGCCGGACCGCCTCCGCCGCGGCCTCGGACTTGTAGATCCCGCTCATCGGTAGGCGTCCGACCAGACGGTGAGCATCTTCAGCAGATCGCCGACGACGGCCGGATCGCCCAGCAGGATGAATTTCATGCGCCGGCGCTCGGGATCGAAGATCGTCTCGGCGCGCAGGGGCGGGTCGCCCGGCTTTCGGCTGTTGAGCGCGCCGGTCAGGGCGTTGGCCAGGCGGATCGAGGCGTCGAGGCCGACGCCCTCCATCTCGACGATGGCGGAGACTTCGATGCGGCGGTCGCCCGCCGCCGCCTCGGCCGGCTTGCCGGTCAGGGCCTCCAGGTCGCCGCGGGCGACCCTGTACTGCTTGCCGATGCGCACGGCCTTGAGGCGTCCGTCGCGGATGTAGGCGCGCACCGTGCGCACATGCAGGCCCAGGCGCTGGGCCACCTGCTCGACGGAATAGAGTTCCTGGGACATGGAAGGACGGGCTCCGGATATTCCCTGTTACTCCTTATTCTTCCCTATCTGTAGTCCGTTTTAGGCATCTGATGCCATATTTCGTATTCTCCGCGCCGGACGGGGCGCGGGACCTTCATTGCGTCCGCCGCCCCAGTCGCTATTGAGGCCCATGGCCGTCGTAGAGATCACCGAACTTCCCGCCCACCTCCCCCGCTACGGGGCCCTGATGGGACTCGACCTGGGCGAGAAGACCATCGGCGTCGCCGTCTCCGATCCCACCCGGATCGTGGCCAGCCCGCTGAAGACCATCCGCAAGACCAAGTTCACCGACGACGCCAAGACCCTGTTCAAGATGATGGCCGGGCGCGAGATCGCCGGCATCGTGATCGGCCTGCCGATCAACATGGACGGGACGGAGGGCGTGCGCTGCCAGTCCAACCGCGCCTTCGCCCGCAACCTTCTGCGGCTGCGGCCCGACCTGGTGATCGCCTTCTGGGACGAGCGGATGTCGACCATGGCGGTCAACCGCTTCCTGATCGAGGAAATGGACGCCACGCGCTCCAAGCGCGCCGAGCTGGTGGACCAGATGGCGGCGGGCTGGATTCTGCAGGGGGCGCTGGAGCGTCTGCGCGGCCTGGAGATCGACCCGGGGGATATCCCCCCGACGCCCTGACCCCGGGGCGCCGAAGGTCGAAATCGACCGCACAACATGTTGATCTCAATCAACTCGCGCCGCGGGCAAGAGCGCATGGTTAAGCGTCACCTGCAATCCAGCGAGGATAGGCTCATGAGCAAAGAACGCATCGAAGGCGCGACCCAAAAGACCGTCGGCGCCGTCAAACAGGCCGTCGGCAAAGTCATCGGCAGCGAGAAGCTTCAGGTCGAGGGCATCGCCGACAAGGTGGTGGGCACGGCCAAGGAGACGGTCGGCAAGGCCAAGGACGCCATTCACAAGGCGACCCGCTAGCTCGCCCCGCGGAGCCTTAGATTAATCACGCCGCCGCAGCGCGACGCGAATTTCAGTTCCTGCATAGATTCACCGAGTCCCTTCCAAGAGGGAGGGGGCGCAGAAGAAGGGAATAGACCTTCATGCACAATAAGCTGATCTCCGCCGTTCTTGCGGTCGTCACCATTTCTTCGGTTGGCTGCGCCAATGGCTACAGCGACTATTCGCGCAGCAACCAACCTTACGCCAACGAATACCGAAGCGGCTGCTATCCTGGCGAACGACGCGACGACTGCCGCGAACGGCGCCGCTACGAACAGCAGCACCAGCGCCGCTATGTCTGGCGGAACGACCAGTACCAGTATGAGGAGCGCGACGCGACGGGCTCGGCGATCGCCGGCGGCATCATCGGCTTCATCCTGGGCGCGGCGATAGCCGGGTCGAAGAGCGACCGCGACTACTACGACGCCCACAGGAACGACCCCAACTGGCGGAACCAGTGCGCCGCTCAACATCCCGGTTTCGACCCCCGCACCGGCACCTATCTCGGCCCGGACGGGATGAGGCGCTACTGCGTCCGCTAGGCCCGACGGGGAGGCCGCCCGCGCCCGCCCTGCGGGGGCCCTCTCCGTCCCGGCGCAACCCGCCGGGACGGAGAGGGTCCGCCGGAGGCCGGATCCCGCGATAACTGTGCACGAAACGCCACCGCCCTTGGCGCCCGGCGCTCCGTCGTCTACCACGCCCCTTTAATGACATCCCTGCCCACCGGTCTGAACGAGGTGCTCGGCCGCACCTTCCCGTTCCCGCGGCGCCACTTCCTGTCGGTGCTCGATCTCAACCCCGTTGAAGTGGCGGGGTTGCTGGATCTGGCCGACGGGTTTGTGACCCTCAACCGCCAGGTGACCAAGAAGCTCGACCTGCTCAAGGGTCGTACGCTGGTGAACCTGTTCTTCGAGAACTCGACGCGGACCCAGAGCTCGTTCGAACTGGCGGGCAAGCGGCTGGGCGCCGACACCGTCAATATGAGCCCGCGCTCGTCGTCGATCTCCAAGGGCGAGACCCTGATCGACACGGCCGTGACCCTCAACGCCATGCAGCCGGACATCCTGATCGTCCGGCACGGCTCGTCGGGGGCCGCCTCGCTGCTAGCCCAGAAGGTGTCGTGCTCGGTGGTGAACGCCGGCGACGGCCAGCACGAGCACCCGACCCAGGCGCTGCTGGACGCCCTGTCCATGCGCCGCGCCTTCGGCCGGATCGCCGGGCTGAGGGTGGCGATCTGCGGGGACGTGCTGCACAGCCGCGTGGCGCGCTCCAATGTCGGCCTCTTGCAGATGATGGGCGCCGAGGTGCGGCTGGTGGGTCCGCCGACCCTGATGCCGGCCGAGGCCGATCGCTGGGGCGTGGCGATTCACACCGACCTGCGCGAGGGCATCGCGGACTGCGACGTGGTGATGATGCTGCGCCTGCAGCTGGAGCGCATGGACGGCGTCATGGCGCCGTCGCAGCGGGAATACTTCCGGTTCTGGGGCCTGGACCGCGAGAAGCTGGCCCATGCGTCTGCGAATGTGCGGGTCATGCACCCCGGGCCCATGAACCGCGGCGTCGAAATCGATTCCGACGTGGCGGACGACCTCACCGTGTCGCTGATCCAGGACCAGGTGGAGATGGGGGTCGCGGCCCGC
>DASUIJ010000187.1:0-6071 GCA_036279815.1 Phenylobacterium sp.
CGCCTCCGAATACACAACCACCGTCGCAATCCCCAGCCGACGGCACGTCGAGATGATCCGAACCGCGATCTCGCCACGGTTGGCGATCAGAATCTTTTTAAACATGAACCCCGACTTACCCATTCCCTGGGCGCAGCGGACGGGTTTTCATGAACGTAACCTCCGACCGGGCGCTATCGTACTAACGGCCGTGACCTTAGAGTGGACCCCATGGATAAGCCAACCGCCTCCCCCTCCGGTTTCGACCTCACACCGCCCACCGCCGACGAACGCCAGCGTCTCGAGGCCGGGCTGAGCCGCGCGGAGGCCGACGTCCTGCTGCATCACGGCACCGAGGCGCCGTTCTGCGGCGGACTGCTCGATAACAAGGAGGACGGCGTCTATTGCTGCCGCCTCTGCGCCCTGCCGCTGTTCCGCGCCCACACCAAGTTCGAGAGCGGCACCGGCTGGCCCAGCTTCTTCGCGCCTTTCCACGACTCCCACGTGGTCGCGGTTCGCGACGTCAGCTACGGCATGGTCCGCATCGAGACCCGCTGCGCCCGCTGCGACTCGCACCAGGGCCACGTCTTCCCCGACGGGCCGCCGCCGACCCGCCTGCGCTATTGCATCAACTCGGTGTCGTTGGAGTTCGTGCCCGACGGCGCGCCCTTGCGCGATCCCCTGGCCCGGGGCGACGGCTTGGCGATGGCGCCCCTCGGCGGCAGGTGAGCGGAGGCGTCCGCGCGCATCAGGTGATCGAGGATCTGGAACAGGAAGGCCGTGGTCCAGCCGATCAGCAGCATGCCGTTAATCGCCTCCAGAACGCCCACGATGCGCCACGCCTTGGGTAGGATCGCCCCCGTCTCCCCCACCGTCGAATAGGCGCTGGTGGAGAAATAGAGCGCCTGCTCCAGGGTCGGCAGCAGGTCCATGCGCCAATAGAACAGGGCGTAGAGCCAGATTTCGAGGCCATGGACGACGAACAGGCCCAAGACGATGCCCAGCGGCACGATCATGCGGTCCAGGTGAATCCAGGTGGTGAAGCGATCCAGGTGCCATCGGGTCAGCGACTGCAGCACGTCGATCCCGATCAGGTGGATCACCACGGTGACCGAGACCAGGACCGTCGAGATCGCGAGTTCCTGGATCAGATTGCCGTCCATCCCGCCGCGCCTCTCGAACCCGTCACCTATGGGGTCGATCCAGCGCCTGACCTTGATTCAGCGCAAGGGATTCAGGCGCGGAGCATTCCGGCGGCCATCTCGGCGATGGTGACGGCCGGCGAGGCGTCGCCGCCCTGGCCCAGCGTCCATGAGGCCGACAAGCCGCAATAGGCCAGGACCCAGGACAGCAGCCGACGGGGCGCGATCCCGGCGGCCTCGCCCGCCACCTCCAGCCGGCGGACGAACACGCCCGGCGCCGTCACCGTCTCGACATCGGGATTGCACAGCAGGTTGGCGTGGTCGTAGCCGCGGTCGCCCAGCAGTCCCTTGGGGTCGATCGCCAGCCAGCCGCGATCCCCGAAATCCAGAACATTCCCGTGGTGCAGGTCGCCATGCAGCACGCCAACCTCCAGGGGTTGATCCAGCAGCGACCGGGCGATCTCGGCCGATGTCGCGAAAATCCCGCCCCGTGACGCTGCGGTGGGCCAGAGCTGGCGGAACCAGGGTTCCAGGGGGACGAGGCTCGCGGGCGGGGCGCTCGGACGGACAGCATGCAGCCGCGCGCCCGCTTGGCACAGGATGCGGGTCGCCTCGTCGTCCCGGCCGCCCCGCGCCATGTCCGGCAGGGACGCCGTCCCCATGGCCCGCTCCAGCAGCAACGCCTCGCCCTGGCGCGCGAGCACCCGGGCCGCGCCGTCCCCGGCCCACCATTCCATCAAGGCGCCGCCCGCGATCTCCTCGGGCGCGTGGGTGAGCTTCAGGATGGCCGGCGCCCCGTCGCGCCGCACCGGCATGAGTTCGCCCGCCAGGCTGGCGAACGGTTCGCCGTCGGGGACCAGATTCCAGCGGTCGAGCCAGGGTCGAAAGTCGTGCGCCATCGCGCAGAGAAGAGCCCTTCCCCCGGCAAAGGGGAAGGGCCCGGTCGCGGTTCAGGCCTTTCCGGCCGCCTGATCGACCAGCTTGGAGTTCTCGCCCAGGGGCGTGGAGGGCGCCGTGGTCGCGCCTCGAGGCGTCTCGCGCTCCTCGACGCGCAGGTTGTTCTGCACGTGCTTCACGCCGGAGATGTCCTCGATGATGTGCTCCGTATGGTGCTTGGCATGCCGGCTGGTCACCGTACCGTCGAGCGTCACCTCGCCGTCCCTGACCCTGACGCTGATCGACGAGGCGTCGACGTAGGGATCCTCGGTCAGCTGGTCGTGCACGTCCTCGCTGATGCGGCTGTCGGAGCGCTTGTAGCCCTTCGGGCCGCGCCCGCGATGGCTCTCGCCCCTCCAGTCCTCGCCACGGCCGAAGAAGCGCGAAACCCGCGCGCCCAAACCCCGGCCGCGATCGCGGTCGCCGAAGTCCCGGTCGAATTCCTGCCGCCCGCGGGCATGTTCCGGTCCGCCAAGGTCGTAGCCAAACCCGAAACCGGAGTGCTGCTCGCGATCGGCGCGGAAGGCGCGATCATAGCCGTGGGGGCCATAGTCCGCCTCCCTGTCCCCGTAGGCCCGGTAGGCCCGGGAGCGACTTTCGCCGCCGGGGTAGGGTCCCCCCGCGGAACGCTCCTGGTAGACGTCGGCGCCATAGCCGTAATCCCGGTCCGAACCGGTGGCGTAGTTGCGCTCGCCATAGTCGCGCCGACCCTGCACCCGGACGCCATAGTCGGAATAGCCGCCCGGGCCGTAGCTCGGCCCCGAATAGCTGAGGCCCGTCTCGCGCTCGCCGAACACCGGACGCCGATCGCCGTTCCCGCCGTAGCGGGGCATGAAGCTGCGGTCTTCGCGGCCTTCGTAGGCGTCCGCGGCATAGTCGAAGTCGCGGTCGGATCGGCGACCCAGACGGCGCGCCTCGTGCTCGCGGTCCTCGTTCCATCGATCGGCCATGACGGTTCCTCCCTGTGCTGGCTTGATGGCCGGACAACCCAGGGGACTCCAGTCGGGTTCCGTGAAATCTCCGCGATCCGTCCCGCGGGCCTACTGGGCCGCGTAGAGCTTCACCAGGCGGTAGAGGAAGTCGCGGCCCTCATAGACCGACTTCACCGGAACCCTCTCGTTCAGGCCGTGGATATGGCCGAGATCGGGATCGAGGAAGATACCGGAAACCCCGTAGGTCGGGATGCCTGCGGCGTTCAGGAACTGGGCGTCGGTGCCGCCCGGCTGCAGCAGAGGGATCACCGGAACGCCCGGCCACATCTGCTGGGTCACGGTCTCCACCGGCTTCAGGACCGCCGCCGTCAGCGGCGGCGGCGGCGAGCTGGGTCCGCGGACCTCCGGCACGGTGATCGAGACTTCCGGATCGTCGGCCAGCTTCACCAGGGTCAGGCGGACCTCTTCGCGGGAGACGCCCGGGAAGATCCGGCAATTCACGTTGGCCCGCGCCCGCTGCGGCAGGGCGTTGGTCGCGTGGCCGGCCTGGAGCATGGTGGCGACGCAGGTGGTGCGCAGCATGGCGTGCCAGTTGGCGTCCTTGTCCAGCACCGCCACGGCCGCCGCGTCGGCGGGATTGGCCACCACCGCGCGCATGGCCGCGGCGGTCTCGGGCGGGGAAATCGTCGCCATGGCGGTGAAAGAGGCCCGGTTGGCGTCGCCCAGCTGGACGGGGAACTCGTAGCGGCTCACCCGGTCCACCGCGCGGATCAGGTGGTAGATCGCGTTTTCCGGCACGGGCCGGGAGCTGTGGCCGCCCGGATTGGTGGCCTCGAAGGTGAAGTTCTGCGACATCTTCTCGGCGGCCAGCACGTCGTTGGACACACGCCGCCCCTGGGCGTCCAGTTCCCCGCCGCCCCCTTCGTTGAGGGCGAACTCCGCGTCGATCAGGTCGCGTCGGTTGTCGGCCAGCCAGCCTGCGCCGTTCAGCGCTCCGCTGGTCTCCTCGCCGCAGGTGAGCGCCATCTTGATGGTCCGCCTGGGCTTGTAGCCCTCCTCGCGGAAACGGATCAGGGTGTCGGTCCAGATCGCCGCCTGGGCCTTATCGTCGCTGACACCGCGGCCATAGAAGTAGCCCCCCTCCTCCACCAGGGTGAACGGGTCGCGCGTCCAGTCCTCGCGCTTGGCCTCCACCACGTCGATGTGGGCCAGCAGCAGCATCGCCTTGGCCTTGGGATCCTTGCCGGGCAGCACCGCGACCAGGCCGCCTTCCTTGGGATGGTCGGGGGGCACGAAGACGTGCAGGTCGCTTTCGGGGAAGCCCGCCGCCTTCAGCCGCGCGGCCATCCTCTCGGCCGCCAGGGTGCAGCTTCCGGCCGAAAGCGTGGTGTTGGTCTCCACCAGCTCCTTGTAGAGGCCGCGGAACCGCTCGAGTCCGCCGTCGCTCGCCGACGCCGAACCGGCCGCCCCCATCACCGTCATCGCGGCCGCAGCCGCCAGAACCCGAATCCGCATCGAAGACCCCATCGCCAAGCTTCGGCGAGCCTAGGCCCGTCGCCGGCGGCAGGAAAGCGCGGTCCTGCCTCAGCGGGACGGCGGCGCCTGGTAGCCTCCGAACGCCTGCTCCATCAGCGCCGCGAAGGCGATGGTGGTGCGGTCCTCCATGAACGGCCCGATGACCTGAACGCCGATCGGCAAACCCTCGCGCGACATGCCGATCGGCGCGGCCGTGGCCGGCAGATTGGCGACGGTGGCCATGCCCGGCCAGGCGAGCTGGGCGAAATAGGGGGTCGGCCGGCCGTTCAGGGCCAGGATCCGGTCCTGCGGATTGGCGTCGGCGATGTGCGGGAAGGCCACCGATCCGAAGGCCGGCGCCAGCACCACGTCGAAGCGCTCGAACAGCCCGGCCCACCGCCGGCGCAGGGCGAGCTGGCCGTCCTGCAGCCCCATCCATTCGTGGGCCGACAGGGCCCCGGGCTGCGGCGGCCCCCCGCGCGACATCGCCGTGTTCAGCATGGCCATGTAGATCTCGTGGGCCGAGGCCAGGTCGGGCAGCAGATCGGTCTCCCGCGAGACCTCCGCGCCCTGGTCCTCCAGCCGGTCGCCGAGGGCGTGAAGGGCGCCCAGGATCTCGTCGTCGGCCTCCGCCGACGGATGCCGGTCGAGGATCAGCACCTGATAGTCGGCCAGCCGCGCGTGACGGGCCACCGGCAGGTCCAGCCGGTAGGCGATCGCCTCCTCGTCGGCGGGACCGGCCAGCACGTCCATGGCCAGGGAGATGTCCGCCGCGGTGCGCGCCATCGGACCGACCACGGCCAGTTCCGTCCCCGCGCCGTCGACGCCCGGAGGGGCGTGTCCTCGCTGGGGGATCAGGCCGAAGCTCGCCTTGTGCCCGTAGACCCCGCAGAACGCCGCCGGGATGCGGATCGAGCCGCCGATGTCGGAGCCGAACTCAAGCGGAACCATGCCGGAGGCCAGGGCGGCGGCGGCCCCGCCCGACGAGCCCCCGGGCGACCGGGACAGGTCGTAGGGATTGCGGGTTCTTCCATAGACCGGATTGGCCGCCTGCCAGTCGCTCAGGAACGGCGGGACATTGGTCTTGCCCAGGATCACCGCGCCGGCCGCCTTCAGCCGCGAGACCCCGACCGAGTCCTGCGGCGCGATCCAGCCGTTGAAGGCTTCTGAGCCCCAGGTGGTCGGCAGGCCGCCGACATTGTGACTCTCCTTGACCGTCATCGGCACGCCCAGCAGCGGCAGGCGCTCGCCGCGCGCCAGCGCCGCATCCGCCGCCTTGGCGGCCGCCCGGGCGCGGTCGAAGTCGCGCACCACCACAGCGTTGATCGGACCGTCCAGGGCCTCGATCCGGCCGATGGCGGCGTCGGTAAGTTCCAGCGCGCTCACCTGGCCAGCAACGACGGCCTTGGCCAGCTCACCGGCCGACGCAGCGGCCAAATCCTTCGTCAGGGTCTCGGACACGCGGACCTCCCTCGTTTTTCCGGGAGGCACGTGACCATCGGCGCGCCCGGCTGTCCAGGGCGGCCGGGCGATTGCGCAAGCCGGGGTCGCGGTGAACCGGACGGGG
>DASUIJ010000188.1:0-6759 GCA_036279815.1 Phenylobacterium sp.
GCCTCCTCAGCTTCCATGGCCCGGGCGCCCGAAAGTCCCAGCGACTTCAGCTTACGGTGCAGCGCCGAGCGTTCCATGCCGATGAAGGCTGCCGTGCGTGAAATATTGCCCGAGAACCGGAGCATCTGGGCGTTCAGGTATTCGCGCTCGAACACCTCCCGGGCCTCGCGCAGCGGAAGCGAGATGATCCGCTCCGTGCCCATGGTCGCCGCCGCGTCGGCGGGGGCGGCGTCGCCGGGCATCATGTCGGCGCTGATCAGCTCCGAGGGGTCGCCGGCCGCCAGGATCAGCATGCGCTCGATATTGTTGCGCAGCTGGCTGAGATTGCCGGGCCACGGCCGCACCTGCAGGGTCGCGAGCGCGTCGTCGGCCAGCCTGCGCCGCGCCATGCCGGTGGCGTCGCAGATTCGCTGGATGAAGTATTCCACCAGCTCGGGGATGTCCTCCCGCCGCTCGGAAAGGCCCGGCACGGCGACCGGAACCACGTTCAGGCGGTGGAACAGGTCCTCGCGGAACCGACCGGCGGCGATCTCCTCGCGCAGGTCGCGGCAGGTGGAAGAGACCACGCGGACGTCAACCTGCACGTCCTGTCCGCCGCCCACGCGCCGGAACCGCTGCTCGACCAGAACCCGCAGGATCCGGCTCTGGGTCTCGCGGGGCATGTCCGCCACCTCGTCGAGGTAGAGGGTGCCGCCGTGAGCGCGTTCGAAGACCCCGATCTTGGCCGGACGGCCGCTTTCCGCCTCCTCGCCGAACAGTTCCAGGTCCACGCGCTCGGGCGTCATGCCGGCGGCGCTGATCACCACGAACTCGCCCTTGGACCGGGGACTGGCGCCATGGATCATCCGAGCCACAGTCTCCTTGCCGGCGCCGGGCGGACCGGCGATCAGCACCCGGCTGTTGGCCCCCGCCAGCTTGGCGATCAGGCCGCGGAGCTGCTGGGTCGCCATCGACTTGCCGATCAGGCCGTCGGGGGTGATGGTCTGGGCCCGCAGGCGACGGTTCTCGCGCTTGAGGTTGGCCGATTCCAGCGCGCGCTCGACCACCATCAGCAGCCGATCCGACTTGAACGGCTTCTCGAGAAACTCGTAGGCGCCGCGCTTGATCGCGCTGACCGCCGTCTCGATGTTGCCGTGGCCGGAGATCATGATCACCGGCAGGTCGGGGTCCAGGTTCTTCACCATGTCGAGCAGTTCCAGCCCGTCCATGCCGCCGCCCTGCATCCAGATGTCGAGCACCAGGATGGCGGGTTTTCGGGCCCGGATCGCGGCCAGGGCCGACTCGGAATCGTTCGCCGTCCGGACCGCATAGCCCTCGTCGGACAGGATTCCGGCCACCAGCTCGCGGATATCGGCTTCGTCGTCGACCACCAGGACATCAGACGCCATCAGGACACCTCCAGATCTTGGTCGATGGCGGCGGCGGAGACCCGCGCCCGCGCCATCGACGGTAGTTTGAGAATCGCCCGCGCGCCGCGTCCGCGCAGGGCGTCGGTCAGGATCAGTTCGCCGCCATGGTCTTCCAGGATGCGCTTGACGATGGCGAGGCCAAGGCCCGTGCCCTTTTCACGCGTGGTCACATAGGGCTCGGTCAGCCGGTCGCGGTCCTTGGCGGGAAGGCCAAGGCCGTTGTCCTCGATGATGAACGACACGCCCTCGGCGTCGGACACCAGTTCCGCGACGATCCTGCCGGGCGGCTCGGGTTCGACAGCCACCCGCGCGGCGATCGCCTCCGAGGCGTTCTTCAGCACGTTGGTCAGGGCCTGGGCCAGCATGCGGCCGTCGGCCACCAGGGTGACCTCGGGCGTCGGCTCGACCAGTTCGACCTGGATGTCGGCGCTGGCCACCCGCTGGGCGAAGACGCCGGCCCGCAGCAGTTCGGCCGCCTCGTGCTCGGCGAACTTCGGTGCGGGCATGCGGGCGAAGGAGGAGAACTCGTCGACCATCCGGCCGATGTCGCCCACCTGGCGCACGATGGTGTCCGTGCACCGGTCGAAGGTCTCAAGATCCTCGAGCGCGACGCCCTTGCGGAACTTGCGCTGCAGGCGTTCCGCGGAAAGCTGAATCGGGGTCAGGGGGTTCTTGATCTCGTGGGCGATGCGCCGCGCCACGTCGCGCCAGGCGGCGTTGCGCTGGGCCGAAACCAGCCTTGTGATGTCGTCGAAGGTCAGGACCAGGCCGTCCTCGCTGCGGCTGGCGCGGACGCGCAGGCGGTGGGTGTCGCGACCGCGGGCGATGTCCACTTCCTCCTCCGCCTCCCCGCCCATGCGGGCGTTGTCGGCGATGGCGGCGAATTCCGGCGCGACCTCCGACAGGGCGCGGCCGTGCCCACGGTCCCCCGGCAGGTCGAGCAGGCGCACCGCCTGGCGGTTGGCGGCCGAGATGCGGCCCTGGCCGTCGGCGGCGATGACCCCGGCCGAGACCTCGGAGAGCACGGTCTCGATGAACTGGCTGCGCTGCTTGGCCTCGTCGCTGGCCCGGGTCAGCGCCTCCTGCTGGGCCTGAAGGTCGCGGGTCATGCTGTTGAAGGCGTGGGACAGCACCGCGATCTCCTCGGGGTCGCTGTCGGCGTCGACCCGGGCGGTCAGGTCGCCCTTGGCCACCCGGCCGGCGGCATGCACCAGCCGGCTGACCGGGCCGGAGATCGAATTGGCCGCCGCCATGCCCAGCCAGATCGCGCCCACCAGCACCAGCAGGGCCGTCTCCGTATAGGAGAGCGCGAAGACGGTCTGGATGCGCTGCCGGCTGGTCGCGGCCTCGCGGTAGGAGCTCAGGGAAGCCTCGGCCTCGGTCAGGTTCTCGACGATCCCCTTCTCCACCGGACGGGTCAGGTAGAGGTAGGCGTCGGGATAGGATTTCAGCCGGTAGAGGGTGCGGGTCAGGTCGGAGGAGACGAAGATGTCGCCCTCGTCCGCCGCCTTGAACCCGGAGGCCGGGGGGATGATGTAGGCCGGCGCCGGCGCGATCTCCGCCCGGGCCAGGACGCGGCCCTCGCGGTCGATCAGATAGGCCGCCGGGAAGGCGTGGTCGGCCGCCTGCTGCGCCAGGAAGTGGTTGAAGGTGACCGGGCTCGACTGCAGGGCCGGCGCGGCGCGGTTGAGGTCGCCCGACATCAGGGTGACGTGGTCGCTCACATAGCGCTTCTGTTCCTCCATGTAGGAGCGGAACACGGTGGCGGAGTTCTCCACCACGGTCTGGACCCGGCTGGAGAACCAGTCCTCCACGCCCCGGTTCACCAGCACGCCGTAGAACACCGCGACCACCAGGGCCGGCGCCATGGCGGCGAAGGCGAACAGGGTGACGAACCTCAGGTGCAGCCGCGCCCCCGCGTCGCTGGACTGGGCGTCCAGCAGGGCCAGCAGGCGCAGCCCCACCATCGCCGCCAGGAAGAGGATGAGGACCAGGTTCAGGCCCAGGATCACCAGGATGTTGCGGCTGGCCGGGGCGAGCGGCCCGGTTTCCGGCGGCGAGGCGGCCAGCAGGATCGCGACGCCGGTCAGCAGCAGGGCCAGGACATAGCCGCCGCCAAGCACATAGCGCGACTGCAGCGCGCGCCAGATGCGGGTCACGCGCGTCGACTCAGCCTCAGGGTCATGGGCCAGGGACGCCATCGCCCCGACACTAGGCGAGACTGTGGTCAGGACTCAACAGTCATGTGTCTCGAAAGCGTCACTTTGGCCTGACGATCAGCGCCGCCCGCGGCTCATCTCCACGCCCAGATCCTGGATCTTCTTGCGCAGGGTGTTGCGGTTGAGGCCGAGGATTTCGGCGGCGCGCACTTGGTTGCCGCGGGTGGCCGTGAGCGTCAGCTGGATCAGCGGCCGCTCGATCTCCTCCAGCACCCGGTCATAGAGCCCGACGGGCGGCAGGCCGTCCGGTTGCTCGGCGAAATAACCCCCCAGGTGGCGCTCCACCAGAGTCGCCAGGGTGACGGGTCCATCCTGACCGGCCACCGGCGCCTGATGGTCGGCGAGTTCGCGCTCGACGATGCGGGCGGAGATCAGCTCCTCGCCGTAGAGGGCGCAGATGCGCCGGATCAGGTTCTCCAGCTCGCGGACATTGCCGGGCCAGGGGTGCAGCTTCAGGCGCTCCAGGGCCCCGGCGTCGATGGCCTTGGCCGGCAGGCCCTCGCGGTTGGCGCGCAGCAGGAACGCGCGGGCCAGGTCCGGGATGTCCTCCACACGGTCGCGCAGCGGCGGAAGGCGCAACGGCGCGACATTGAGCCGGAAGAACAGATCCTCGCGGAACAGGCCCTGCTGGATCAGGGCGCGCAGGTCGCGGTTGGTGGCGGCGATGATCCGCACATTGGGCCGGCGGCCGGTCCTGGGGTTGAGCGCGGTCTCCGAGCCGTCGATCACCCGCAGCAGCCGGGTCTGGGCGTCGAGCGGCATGTCGCCGATCTCGTCGAGGACCAGGGTGCCGCCGTCGGCCTCCACCAGCTTGCCGCAATCGCCGTCCTCGCGCCCGAACAGTTCGGTCTCGACCCGCTCGCGGGGCACGGCGGCCAGGTTGATGACCACGAACTTGCCGTCCTTGCGCCGGCCCATGTCGTGAAGGGCGCGGGCGACCAGCTCCTTGCCGGTGCCGCTCTCCCCCAGGATCAGCACGGTGAGGTCGGCGCCGACCAGGCGGGCGATGGTGCGGTAGACGTCCTGCATCGGCCCCGAGCGGCCGATCAGCGGCAGGCGCTCGTCGCGCACGGCCCGGGCCTGCGCCTTGGAGGCCTCCGAGTCCGCCGGACGGGCCAGGGCGCGGCGGGCGATCGCCGTCATGTCGTCCAGGTCGAAGGGCTTGGACACGTAGTCGAAGGCGCCCACCTCGGCGGCGCTCACCGCCGTCAGCAGGGTGTTCTGCGCGCTCATGACGATGACCGGCAGCTTTGGCCGCTCCTTGCGGATGCGGGGCAGCACGTCGAACACGTTCTCGTCGGGCATCATCACGTCGGTGACGACCAGGTCCCCCTCGCCTTCCGACACCCATTTGAGCAGGGTGGCGGCGTTGCCGGTGGCGCGGACCTGGTATCCCAGCCGGGTGAAGGCCTGGCTCAGCACCAGCCGGATCGAGCTGTCGTCGTCGGCGATGAGGATCTTCTTGTTTGCGTTGGCGGCGATGGCGTTCATTCCGCGGCGTCCTCTTCGGAAACGATGGGCAACAGCACGCGGAAGGTCGTGCGGCCGGGTTCGGAATCGAAATCGATCAGGCCGCCGTGGGCGGAGACCAGCTTGGAGACCAGGGCGAGGCCCAGGCCCGCGCCGTTGGCCTTGGTGGTCACGAAGGGCTGGAACAGGCTTTCGCGCAGGTGGGCCGGCACGCCCGGGCCGTTGTCGGTGATGCGGATCTCCAGGGGCGCGCCGCGCAGGGTCTGGCCCTTCGCCGCGCGGACCCGGACGCCGTGGCGGTAGGCGGTGACGATGGTGATCTCGCCGCGGCCGTCGCCCCGCGAATGGGCGGCCTCGGCGGCGTTCTTCACCAGGTTGAGGAAGACCTGGATGAGCTGGTCCTCGTCGCCCGGCGTCATCGGCAGCGAGGGATCGTAGCGTTCCTTGAGCGCCAGGCCGTCGGCGAATCCGTTGGCGGCCAGGGCGCGGACGCGGTCCAGGATCTGGTGGATGTTGATCGGCGCGCAGACCGGCAGGGCGTCGTCGGAGAAGGCCTCCATCCGGTCCACCAGCCGGCGGACCCGGTCGGTCTCGTCGACGATGAGCTGGGCGAGCGGGGTGTCTTCGGGCTTGGCGCCGGACTTCAGGAGCTGGGCCGCGCCACGGATGCCGGCCAGAGGGTTCTTGATCTCGTGGGCCAGCATGCGGCCCAGGCCGACGATGGTGCGCAGGCCCGCCGCCTCCGCGCCGCCGCGTTCGCCGCTGATCGCGCCGCCCTTGACGTGCAGGGTCAGCAGGACCGAGCCGTCGCCCATGGGTACGGCCGCGCCGTCCGCCTCGAAGGACGGAAGGCCGAACAGGCTGATCTCGACGCCCCGCTCGCGGACCGGAGCGTCCTCCTCCAGGGCGCGGGCGAGCAGCGAGACCAGGGCCGACCCTTCCGGCAGGGCCGCGGCGAAGCGACCCCGGGACAGCAGGCTCAGGCCCTGGCCGAACAGGCGCTCGGCCGCCTCGTTGACCGCCACCAGGGCGCCGTCGGCGCTCACCACCAGGGCGGGCTCGGGAGACAGGTCGAACGCCGCCGCCTTCAGGGCGTCCCGTTTGAGGCCTTCGCCCGTGGTCAGAATTCTCGTGGTCATGCCGCCAGCCTTTCCGGAGGGGCGCGCCAAAGCGCGGTCAGGCCCTTCTCGACCTCCAGCGGATCCTCCAGTCGGCAGAGCGTCTGGCGCGCGCTCCGCCTGGCCTCGGCCTGCATGGGCCAGGGCGCGTTATCGACATAGGCCGCCAGATGCTTGCGAAAGATCCGAAGGCCCAGGCGATCGCCATAGAAGTTCAGGCTGTCCCGGAAGTGATCCAGCGCGATTCCCAGGCGGGCTTCGGCGTCCGGCTCCACGAAGGCGAGGCCCGCAAGGCCCGCCTCGATCCTGGCGGTGACCCAGGGCTGGCCATAGACCCCGCGCCCGACCATGACGGCGTCGGCGCCGGACTGGTCCAGGGCCTGACGGGCGGTCTCGGCGTCGACGATGTCGCCGTTCACGATCACCGGAATGGAGACCGCCTGCTTCACCGCGCGGACCGCGGACCAGTCGGCGGCGCCCTTGTAGAACTGGCAGCGGGTGCGGCCGTGGACCGTGACGGCCCTGGCGCCGATGGCCTCCACG
>DASUIJ010000189.1:0-2498 GCA_036279815.1 Phenylobacterium sp.
TCGGCGGCGAAGATGTCCGCGTCGTCGTCCGATCGGGCTTCGAGGAAATGAAGGCGTCTCCATGGGAGAAGGAAGACGCCATGCACGAGGACATCCCGATCCACAATTACCTCGTGCCGAAGGCCTTCATCTCCTCGAAGCCGGAGCGCACGATCACCTTGACGTCATCGCCGCCGAGCCGGCGGGAGGTGCGGCAGCAGTCCATGGCGGTGTTGCCGCCGCCCAGCACGATCACCCGGCGGCCGATCTTCTCGATATGGCCGAAGGAGACCGAGGACAGCCAGTCGATGCCGATATGGATGTTGGCCCGGGCCTCCTCGCGGCCCGGCAGGTCGAGGTCGCGGCCGCGCGGCGCGCCGGTCCCGACGAACACCGCGTCATAGTCTTCGTCCAGCAGGCCCTTGAGGCTGTCGATCCGCTGGCCCAGCCGCATCTCCAGGCCCAGGCCGGTGATGTAGCCGACCTCTTCGTCGATCACCTCTTCCGGCAGGCGGAAGCGGGGAATCTGGCTGCGGATCATGCCGCCCGCCTTGGCGTCGGCGTCGTAGACCACCAGCTGGTAGCCCAGGGGAGCCAGGTCGCGCGCGACCGTCAGCGCCGCGGGGCCCGCGCCCACCAGGGCGATCTTCTTGCCGTTGCGGGCGGCGGCCGGCGGCGGCATGCGCCCCGAGACGTCGTCCTTGTTGTCGGCCGCGACCCGCTTCAGCCGGCAGATGGCGACGGGCTCGTCCTCCACCCGCCCCCGCCGGCAGGCCGGTTCGCACGGCCGGTCGCAGGTCCGCCCCAGCACGCCGGGGAAGACGTTGGACTTCCAGTTGACCATGTAGGCGTCGGAATAGCGTCCGTCGGCGATCAGGCGGATGTATTCGGGCACAGGCGTGTGGGCCGGACAGGCCCACTGACAATCCACGACCTTGTGAAAATAATCAGGGCCCTCGGTACTGGTTCTCGGCAAAACCCGTTCTCCCTGGGACGCTCTACTCCCGGGCCGCGGAGGGCTTCCCCTGAACCCGGGAAGGCGCTCCGCTCGCTCCGACGCGGCGTTGGACATCATCTAAATACCGATCGGAAGCTGCGCCAACCCGGTTTCTGATCAGTGATCATCATGCCGCGCCGCTTTGGGCTTGTGGTCAAGTCTGCGTGAGTAGGTTGCGTCCCCCCTTCCCTTCGGAGGTTAACGCATTTTAATATTTGCGGCCTCGCGACTCCTGCGAGCTCCGAAGACAGGGAGATTCTCACATGCCCTCGCCGTTCGAAGTCGTCGTCGAGTCCGCGTCGGAACTGCATGACGCCATTCCGTCGCCGTTCGAGGACATCGTGTCGATCGACGCCGATGTCGAGATCAACGACCGCCGCGCCGCGGCGGAAAACGCCGAAGCCCTGAGGCTTGCCCGGGCGCTCTAGGCGCCTTGCCTCATTAATCCTTACCCCTTTGTTCACCTTCACGCCGACAGACTGAACCGGACCAGGGGGGGTTTCGGGTTGGGCGCGCAGACGACGGATCGGACGGACGAAGCGGACCTGACCGCCCGTCTGGCGCGCGTCGCCCTGGCCACCTCCAACGGCGTCATCCTGATGGGCCCGGACGGGCGGATCACCTGGGTCAACGAGGGTTTCGCCGCAATCACCGGCTACAGCCTCGACCAGGCCGCGGGACAGACCCTCTGCAGCCTCCTGCAGCATCCCGACAGCGATCCCGAAACCCTGGCCAGGCTCGCCGCCCAGGTGCGGGCCGGTGAGGGCTTCCGCTCGGAGATGCTGCTGAGCGACAGGTTGGGCCGACGGTTCTGGGTCAATCTCGACCTCCGCCCCACCCAGGACGACAAGGGCCGCCACGACGGCTTCGTCGCCATCCAGACCGAGGTCACCTCCGCCAAGGCCCTGGAGGACCGGCTCAAGGCCACCACCACCTCGCTGCGGTCGGCGGGCGAGCTGGCCCGGCTCGGCGCCTGGGAAATCGACCTGCGCACGCGGACGGTCCATTGGAGCCCGGAACTCCGGGTGATGCTGGGCCGCAGGGACGCCATCGAGGACATGGTCGATTCGCTGGCGGTCTATGCCGAGGAGGACCGCGAATACGTCCAGGCCCAGGTCAACCACACGATCGCCACCGGCGAGCGGATCGACTTCGAGGCCCGCGCGATTTCCGGACCGGACGGCCCGATCTGGCTGCGGGTGATCGGCGAGCCCGAGATGGTGGACGGCAGGTGCGTGGCGGTGGGCGGCGCCAGCCAGGACATCACCGCCCAACGGCTGGCCCGCGCGGAGCTGATGGAGTCCGAGCGGTTCGGCCGCGGCGTGATCGACGGGGTGGCCGCCATGCTGACCGTGATCGACTCCGACGGCTGCATAATCGCCGCCAACAAGGCCTTCAAGGCGCTGGGCGCCCAGGCCACCAAGAGCGACGTCTATCCGATGGGCCGCAACCTCTTCGACCTGCTGGCGCGCCTGCCGGGCGCCCATGGCCGCGCCCTGACCAAAGGCATCCACCGGGTCAT
>DASUIJ010000190.1:0-2806 GCA_036279815.1 Phenylobacterium sp.
GCCGAGTGGATGAAGACCAACGCCTCCTATCCGTCGGGCCACTCGATGGTGGGCTGGTCGTGGGCCCTGGTGCTGTCCGAACTGGCGCCCGACAGGGCCGACGGCCTGTTGGCCGCCGGCAGGTCGATCGGCGACTCGCGGGTGATCTGCGGCGTGCATTATCAGAGCGACGTCGAGGCCGGCCGCACCCTGAGCGCCGCCATGGTGGCCAGGCTGCACGCCGATCCGCAGTTCGAGGCGGATCTCGCCCAGGCCAGGGCTGAATTGGCCAAGGCGCCCAGGGCGACGGGCCTCAGCTGTCCGGCGTCCTAGGATCGTCGCGCCGCATAGACCACGGTCGGCCGCATGGGATCCCCGGGCGGGTAGCTCGGCCATTCGAAGTCGCGGCCCGGATCGTAGGTGAATCCGACCCGCTCCATCACCGCGCGGGAGCGCCGGTTGGTCGCCGTGGTGACGGCGAGGATCTCGTCGAACCCCAGCCGCTCGAAGCCGTCGCGGGCGACGGCGCGCGCCGCCTCCTGCGCGTAGCCGTGGCCCCAGGCCTCCCGGGCCAGCCGCCAGCCGATGTCGATGAACGGCGCCATGGGCAGGTTCTCGCGGCCGGGCATCAGCCCGCTGGAGCCCAGGAAAACCCCGTCGGACCGCCTCTCGATGGCGAAGCGGCCCATGCCGGCGGTGTCGAAGCTGGCCTCCGAGCGGGCCATGTAGGCGGCCGCTTCGTCGCGGGTCAGGACCCCGCCCAGCCAGTCCATGATCTCCGGGTCGGCGCTCATCCGCGCGAAGGGGTCCAGATCCCTGGGCTCCCATCGGCGCAGGATCAGCCGCTCGGTCTCGAGCCTCATCGACGGGCTGCGTAGACCACGTGGGGCCGCAGGGGATGATCCTCCGCCAGCCGGGGATGGTCGAAGTCGCGGGACGGATCGGGCCGCATGCCGATCTTCCGCATCACCCCTTGCGAGGCCAGGTTGGTGTCGGCGGTCAAGGCGATGATCTCGGGCGTGTCGATATTGGCGAAGCCCCAGGCAAGCGCCGCCTTGGCCCCTTCCGACGCCAGCCCCTGGCCCCAGACCTCGGGAATCAGCCGCCAGCCCATCTCGACGGCCGGACCCACCGGCAGCGCCCCGGCCTCGATGGTGGCCAGGCCCACGAAGCCGATCAGCCGCCCATCGGCCTTCCGCTCCGCGGCCCAGTACCCGAAGCCGTGTTTGGCGATGTGGGTGCTGATCCGGTCCATGAACGCGTCGCTCTGGGCGCGGTCCAGGGGTCCGGACAGCCAGGCGCCCACTCGCGGATCGCCGTTGAGCCCGGCGAAATCCTCGCGGTCCCCCTCGCCATAGGCCCGCAGGATCAGGCGGTCAGTCTCGATCATATCACTCTCCTGGGTTGTACCAGAGCTCCATATAGGTCGGTTCGGCGATCGCGGAAGAAGCCCCAGGCGGCGCGATGGCCGGACAGAAAGTCGAGGTCGAAGGTGGCGCTGACGATCCCCTCGTCGTCCCGCCCCAGCTCCGAGACCAGATCGCCCCGATGGTCGGCAATGAAGGAGGATCCGTAGAACCTTTGGCCGCCGCCGGGATAACCGTCCCAGGGCTCGAAGCCGGTGCGGTTGGCGCCGACCACCGGAATGATGTTGGAAACCGCGTGGCCCTGCATGGCGCGCCGCCAGGGCAGCGCCGTGTCGAGCGTCGCGTCGTGCGGCTCCGAGCCGATGGCCGTGGGGTAGAGCAGCACCTCGGCGCCCATCAGCACCATGGCGCGGGCGGCTTCGGGGTACCATTGGTCCCAGCAGATGCCGACGCCGAGCTGGCCGAAACGGGTGTCCCAGACCTTGAAGCCGGTGTCGCCGGGCCGGAAGTAGTACTTCTCCATGTAGCCCGGGCCGTCCGGGATGTGGCTCTTGCGGTAGAGGCCCATCAGCGAGCCGTCGGCGTCGACCATCACCAGCGAATTGAAATAGTGCGGCCCGTCGCGCTCGAAGATCGAGATCGGCAGCACCACGCCAAGCTCCGCGGCCAGGGGGGCCAGGGCCGTGACGCAGGGATGGGTGCGCCAGGGATGGGCCTGGGCGAACCAGCGCTCTTCCTGGGCGACGCAGAAATAGGGGCCCTGGAACAGCTCGGACGGCAGGATCACCTGCGCGCCGGCGGCGGCGGCCTGGCGGATCAGGTCGGCGGTCCTGGCGATGTTCGCCGCAAGGTCCATGCCGTAGGCGGTCTGCAGCGCGGCGACCGAGATCGTGCGGGCCATCAGGCGGGCTCCTGCTGGGTGATGCAATGGAACGAGCCGCCGCCGGTGAGGATGGCGTTGGACGGCAGGGCGATCACGGCGCGGTCCGGGAACAGGCTCGTCAGCGCCTCGGCCGCGAAGCCGGCGGCGCGCTCGTCGCCATAGGTGGGCAGCACCACCGCGCCGTTGGCGATGATGAAGTTCATGTGGCTGGCGGGGGCCGCGCCGCCTTCGTGGCTTTCCACCCAGCCCGGCGACGGGATCCGGACCACCCTCAGCGCGCGGCCGTCGGCGTCGGTCATGGCCGCCAGGTCGGCGGCGCAGGCGTCGTAGGCGGCGGCGTTGACGTCGCCCCGGCCCCAGGCGACCGGGCAGACCACGACGCCGGGCGCCACGAAGCGGGCGAGGTTGTCCACGTGGCCGTCGGTGTGATCGTTGGCCAGGCCGTCTCCCAGCCAAAGCACCCGGCGCGCGCCGATCGCCCTGGCCAGGGCGGCCTCGGCCGCATTGGCCGTCCAGCCGGGGTTGCGGTTGGGATTGAGCAGGCACTGGCGGGTGGTGAGCACCGTGCCCGCGCCGT
>DASUIJ010000191.1:0-20114 GCA_036279815.1 Phenylobacterium sp.
GCACCTGGGCGGCGATGCGCTCGGCCTGGATGGCGATGTCGTCGGAGACTTCGGCCGGCGCCGTGGTCCGGCGCAGGACGCCGCCTTCGTGATGATTCTCGGCCAGGGGATAGACGGCGATCTCGCCGTCTCGGCCGCGCGCGGCGATCACCGACAGCTCGCGATTGAAGGCGGCCGGCGCCTCGACGATCACCGGCCTGCCGCCCAGCGCCTCGAAGGCTGCGGGCGCGTCCGCCACATGCTCGACCCAGCGCTGGCCCTTGCCGTCATAGCCTTCGCGACGGGTCTTCATCAGGGCCGGCGCGCCGATCCGGGCCACGGCCTCGGCGGCGGTTTCGGGACTGTCGGCCCGGGCGAAGGCGACGGTGTGGACGCCGGCGCCGTTCAGGAAGGTCTTCTCGTCGACCCGGTCCTGGGCGACGGCGAGCGCGCGGGCGCCCGGAGCCACGGGGACGCCCAGGGCCGCCAGGCGTTCCAGCGCCAGGGCCGGGACGTTCTCGAACTCGAAGGTGACGACGTCGGACACGGCGGCCAGGGCCTCGAGGCCGTCGGGGTCGTCATAGGGCGCGACAATGACATGGGCCGCGACACGGGCGGCGGGCGCGTCGGGCTCGGGGTCGAGGATCGCCACGTCGAATCCCAGCCGGCCGGCGGCCTGGGCCAGCATCCGGCCCAGCTGGCCGCCGCCGAGGATGCCGATGGTTGAGCCTGGAGGAAGCGGGAACATGGAGGGGGTCAAACGTCCTCGACCGTCTCGGCCACGCTGGCGGCCAGGCCGGCGCTGTAGGCGGCGATCCGCTCGGCCAGGGCCGGATCGGACAGCGCCAGGATGCGCGCCGCCAGCAGTCCGGCGTTCCTGGCGCCGGCCTCGCCGATCGCCAGGGTCGCCACCGGGATGCCGGCGGGCATCTGGACGATGGAGAGCAGGCTGTCCATGCCCTTCAGCGCCTTGGACTCCACCGGCACGCCCAGCACCGGCAGGTCGGTCATGGAGGCGGTCATGCCCGGCAGGTGAGCCGCGCCGCCGGCTCCGGCGATGATCACCTTGACCCCGGCCGCCCGCGCGCCCTTGGCGAAAGCGTACATGCGGTCCGGCGTGCGGTGCGCGGAAACCACCTTGGCCTCCCAGGCCACGCCGAGGGCGTCGAGATTGTCGGCTGCGCCCTTCATGGTGGGCCAGTCGGAACGGCTGCCCATGATGATGGCGACGGGCGCGGACGCAGCGCTCATGAACGGATGTCCCCGAGCGGTTCCTGGGAACGGCTCAAAATGTTGGCCTTGTGCATCTCTTGCGCCGAACCGGCGACCACTTCGGCGGAGATGCCCGCGGCGGAAAGGCGCGGAGTATAGGCGCCGGCTTTGCGTGAGCAACCAAGGACGTTTAGGATTCTTAACGCAGCGAGTTCTTCGCTGATTCTGGATGGGTCTGATGAAGGTCTCGGGCGCCCGAAACGAGCCGTTCTCGACGATCCGCAAACGCGCCCTGGCGCGGGCGGGCGCCGAGGTGACCGCCAATGTCTCGCCGCCCTCCGACAAGACGGCGTTCCTGGGCCTGTCGGAAACGGACCTGACCCCGGCGGTGCAAGGGGCGGTCAAGACCCTGCTCACCGAGATCGACGACCTGCGCGGCGAGGTGGCGCGGCTGAAGGCCAAGCTTTCGGAAGCCGAGGATCTGGCCGACCGCGATCCCCTGACCCCGGTCCTGAACCGCCGCGCCTTCGTGCGCGAGCTCGGCCGCATCCGCACCTTCGCCCAGCGCTACGGCTCGCCCGCCAGCTTGGTCTATTTCGATCTCGACGGCTTCAAGAGCGTCAACGACCGGTTCGGCCATGCGGCCGGCGACGCGGCCCTCCAGGCGGTGGCGCAGCGCCTGGCCGGCAATATCCGCGAGAGCGACATCGTGGGGCGCATGGGCGGCGACGAGTTCGCCGTGATCCTGGTCCAGGCCGACACGCCGACCGCCGAGGCCAAGGCGACCGCGCTGGCCAAGGCCATCGAGGACAGCCCGATCCGCTTCGGCGACTGGTCGGCGCCCCTGCACATCTCGTTCGGCGTGTGCGAGATCAGGCCCGACCTGGAGCCCGAATCCCTGCTGGCCGAGGCCGATGCGGCCATGTTCGCCCGCAAGCGCGACCGGCGGGCGGCCGGCTAGGCCAGGATGTCGGGGATCAGCTGATCCTTCAGGCGCTCGATCTCGTCCTTCAGGGCCAGCTTCTTCCGCTTCAGGCGGCCGATCACCATCATGTCCGGCACGGGCGACGCGGCCAGGGCCTGTACGGCGGCGTCGAAGTCGGCGTGTTCCTGCTGGGCCACGGCGAGCCTCGCCCGGACCGGCGCGTCCGGATCCTCAAACTCGACATCGTCGTTCATACGCACGCCCCAAACCTGTCACTCCGATGATGCGCATGGCGGGCGACGGCGTAAAGACAGGTCGTATGCCGCGTCCTGCGTCCTAGCGCAGGGCCGCGGCGAGTTCCGCCAGGGCTTCGTCCGGCGCCGCGGGCCCCCAGGCGGCCGAGGCCGCGCGCAACGCCTCGAGCGCCGGCCTGCCGCCCCGGGCGTTGCCGGCCAGTTCCTCCAGGCTCTCCATCAGAACCCGCTCGGCGCGGAGCTCGGCGGCTTTGACATCCTCCCGGAGGCCTTCGCGGGCGCCGTCATCCACGCCGTCGAAGGTCGGCTTCAGGGCGCGGCGAATGGCGCGGATGGGCATGAGCACGGTCTGGTCCCAGGCCTTGGCGATCTCCACCGCGCGGGCCAGGGCCGCGGGGTCGGGCCCCTCCGCCCACACCGCCCAGAGCAGGTAGGCGGTGTTCTGGCCGTGGACGTCCTGCAGGGTCAGGCAGGCTTCCGGCACGCCGGCCTCGCCATAGGCGGTGAGAGTCCAGTCCCAGAGCGACATGTCAGGCGTCTCCTTGCAGCGGGCCGACATCCTCGCCCCAGCGTTTCACCGGCCGCCACGACAGGCCGAACAGGTCGAGCGACCGGCCCACCGACTGGTCGACCATCTCCTCCAGGCTCGCGGGCCTGGCGTAGAAGGCGGGCAGCGGAGGGGCGATCACGGCGCCCATCTCGGCCAGGCGCACCATGGTGCGCAGGTGGCCCAGGTGCAGCGGCGTCTCGCGCACCATCAGCACCAGCGGCCGGCGCTCCTTCAGGGTGACGTCGGCGGCGCGGGTCAGCAGCGACGAGGTCACTCCGGTGGCGATCTCGCTCATGGTGCGCACCGAACAGGGGGCGACGATCATGCCCAGGGTGCGGAAGGATCCCGAGGCCACCGCGGCGCCCACATCGCCCGGCTTGTAGGTGACGTCGGCGCGTTTCTGGACGTCGGCGACCGAGAGCTCGGTCTCCTGGGCTATGGTCAGGGCCGCGGCGCGCGACAGGATCAGGTGGGTCTCGACGCCCAGGTCCTTGCAGGCGGCCAGGACGCGCAGGCCGTAGGCGACGCCGCTGGCGCCGGAGACGCCCACCACCAGGCGGGGAAGCTCGGATTTCGTCACGCCTCGTGGCCCCCGCGCCTGTAATCCGGGCGCCCGTTCAAGGCCCCGCTCCGCAAACATATGTGATCTGACAGGCCAGACCAGCGGGTGTTCACTGGTCGGGTCCGCAACATGCAAGGAGATACGCCGTCATGGCCGTTGAAGCCCGCATCCGTGAACTGGGATCCCGCCACGAATCCTTGGACAAGGCCATCCAGGACGAGACGAACCGGCCGGCTGCGGACGCCGTAAAGCTTCGGGACCTGAAGCGAAAGAAGCTGAAGCTGAAGGAAGAAATGGAAGCCCTTCGCGGCCAAGCCCACTAGGGCCGGCCACCGGGCGGCGGCCCGGAGACGCCGCGGACGCGGCTTTCCGGGGCGCCCCTTGGATCAATCCTCGTCGCCGTCCTCGTCGTCGTAGTGCGCGGTTTCGGCGTCGTGATCGTCGTCTTCCAGCTGCGGCTGGAGATCTTCCACCGCGCCGGTTTCCGACGCCGGCTCCAGGGTCGCGCCTTCCGGCTCGACGATGCCCTTGCGCAGGTCGTCCTTGGCCTTCTTGTCGGCCGCCTTGCGGACCACCGCGTCGAGTTCGAGCTGGGTGGAGAGGCCGAGCGTCACCGGATCCACCGGCTTGATGTTGGCCGAGTTCCAGTGGGTGCGGTTGCGCACCTGGTCGATGGTGGCCTTGGTGGTGCCCAGCAGGCGCGAGATCTGGCTGTCGGCCACTTCCGGGTGGTTGCGCAGGAACCAGGCGATGGCGTCCGGGCGATCCTGGCGGCGTGACACCGGCGTGTAGCGCGGAGCCTTCTTCACCGGCTTCAGCAGCTCCGCGTGACGGCTCTTCTGGGCCTTCATCAGGTACTTGGCGTTGGTCTGGGCGGCGTCCAGTTCCTCGCGGGAGAGCTGGCCGTTGGCGATCGGGTCGGCGCCGCGGATGTCGCGCGCGACCTCGCCGTCGGCGATGCCCTTCACTTCCAGCGGGTGCAGGCCGCAGAAGTCAGCGATCTGATCGAAGGTCAACGAGGTGTTGTCGACCAACCAGACGGCGGTCGCCTTCGGCATCAGGATGTCGGTCATGACGGTCTTCCTAAAATGACGGCGCCCGGCCTTTCGGCCGGGCGGTGCAATAATGCGAAGTGTCCTATAGGCCGGATCGGGGGCCAAGAAAACGACATTCGGCGCGGCGCCGGCGCCACCGAAGTCCGGGCGCGGGCGCCCGACCGGCACGGGGATGAAAGGCCGCGGCGAGGAACCCCGCCGGGACCGGGAGCGCCGTTAGGCGCCCTGCCCGCCGCCAAGCGGATCGGGACGGCGGTCCGACATGCGCCCGTACAGGCGTTCGCGTTCCTCGCGCAGCCGCTGATTCTCGCCCGAGAGGCTGTCGACGTCGGACTGGAGCTGGGCGTTGCGCGTGCGCAGGTAGAGGTTCTCGCGCTGCAGCCCGTCGACGACGGCCCCGGTCACTTGGCGACCGCCTTATGGGCGATCGGAGCTTCGCCCGGTCCCAGGACCCGCGCGGCGCGGCCGGTGGCTTCGCAGGCCCGCGCCGCTTCGCAGGCGCCGGCGATGGCGGCCTCGCGGCTTTCATAGTCCCCATGGAACACATGATCGCGGGTGACCTGCCAGAGCCCGCCGCGAAGGGCGGCGCGGAAGGTGCGAGGCTGCCCGCGCGGTCCGATGGTCATCGGTCGCCACCCTGGCCCGGATCGACCAGTGCGAGGACGAGCGGGATTGCCAGGACGGCGAGGACACAGGCCGCCGAGGCCAGGAAAAGAAGGGACATGATGGTCTCGAAGGGACGCCGCATCGGGAGGGATAGACCGCTTCGGTGGCGGCGCTCGCCCGACGGCGCGCGGCCCTCATATGGGCGCTTTCGCCGGAAAAAGCCAGCGCGGCCGAATAGACGCCTGAGAACGGCCGGGCGTGTTAAGATGGAAAAAAGGAAACCGGCACATCGCCGGGGAGGATGTGAACCGCCGCGCACCGCGCGTCTTCGCAACCGCTCCTGAAAGCGCGCCATGGGCGATAGCTCGCAAGGCGTCGACCGGAATCCGGCCGAATCTCCGCCGCAGATCAAGGCCACGCCCCCCCGCAGCCAACGCTCCCGCTGGCGCGAACCTCCGCGTCTCAAGCTGCTCAAGTCCCTGCGAGGCGAGGGCGTCCTCGTCTGGTCCGGCGGGTCGATCCCGGTCGCCTACGAACTGGACGTGTTCGGCAACGGCGACCACCGGACGGCCAGCGGCCACCTGGAAGGCGACTTCGCCGCCCTGAACACCGAGGACGAAGCCACGCCGCTCCCGGCGGCGCGGCTGCGCCTGGACGGGGGTCGGGAAATCGAGATCGACCTGTCTTCGGCGGACGTTTCCAGCGCCGAGTTCGACGCCAAGCCGCAGGCGTCCGACGCGACGGACGCCTCATGGCCGTGATCTTCGGCCGGTTCAGGTCGCAGTCGAGCGGCTATTGGGCCGTCCAGCTTCGCCGCGGCGAAGTGCGGACCGCGGTGGCGGGCCGCTATGTGTGCCACGAGCGCGACGCCGCCGGCGCACGGGTCGCCGCCTCGCGGCTGGCCAAGCGCCACGGGATGTCGGACTTCACGCTGGTCCAGGTCTCGCTGCCCGTGCACGGCTTCGGCGATGCCGACCTGCCGGAGATCGGCTCCCATCGGGAGGTGACCAACCTTTTTCTGTGGAGCAAGGTTCTGGACGCCCGCCAGGACACCGCCTGAGGGCGCGAGCGGTCCGGACATCGCACGGCCCGCCGACCGGAACCTTGGGAGGAGCGCCATGACCAATCGTCAGATCGTGCTGGAGGAGCTGCCGAGGGATCGGCTGGACCTGGCGCATTTCCGAATGACCCAGACCGACCGGCCGAGCCCCGCCGACGGCGAGGTCCTGGTCCGCACCCGCTACATTTCGCTCGACGCCGCCAACCGCGCCTGGATGCAGGGCGCGACCTACCGCGCCGCCCTGGCCGCCGGCGACGTGATGGCGGGGGGCGCGCTGGCGGAGGTGGTGGAATCCAGGTTCCCGGGCCTGGCTCCCGGCGACATGGTCTTCGCCGACACCGGCTGGCAGGACTATGCGGTGCTGCCGGGCAAGCGGCTGTCGAAGTTGCCGGACCTGAAGCCCGTCACCCACCTGCTGAGCGTCTACGGCGTGGCGGGCCTGACCGCCTATCACGGCCTGCTGGAGTGCGGGCGGCCGCAGCCGGGGGAGACGGTGGTGGTCTCCGCGGCGGCCGGATCGGTGGGCTCGCTGGTCGGCCAGATCGCCAGGATCAAGGGATGCAAGGTGGTGGGCGTCGCCGGCGGGGCGGAGAAGTGCGCCTGGCTGAAGGACGAACTCGGGTTCGACGGGGCGGTCGACTACAAGGCCGGCGAGGTGCGCCGCGCGCTGCGAGCCGCCTGTCCCGACGGGATCGACGTCTATTTCGACAATGTGGGCGGCGACATCCTCGAGGCGGCGCTGTTCAATATGAACCTGCACGGCCGCATCGCCTGCTGCGGCGCGGTCTCGCAGTACGACGGCGCGGCGCCGGCCCACGGCCCGCGCGGCGTCCCCGGCCTGATCGTCACCAAGCGCCTGAAGATGGAGGGCTTCATCGTCTCCGACTTCGCCGACAAGGACGCCCAGGCCCTGGCCGACCTGCAGGCCTGGGTCGCCGATGGCCGCCTGAAGGTGAAGGAGGACATCATCGAAGGACTGGAGAACGCGCCGGCCGGCCTGATCGGCCTGCTGGCCGGCGAGAACCGGGGCAAGCGGATGGTGAGGGTGAGCTGAGGCGCGCCCGCTCGAACGGAACGCCAGGGCCCTCCGGCCGGACAACCCCGTGCGTCAGTCGAACGACTGGCGGTCGACGATCTTCAGGCCGTAGCCGCCGTAGCCCGGCAGGACCGTGGTCGAGTTGGACAGCAGCACCATGTCGCGCACGCCGAGGTCCAGCAGGATCTGGGCGCCGACGCCGTAGTCGCGCAGCACGTTGGCCCCGTGGTCGATGCCGGTCTCGAGGCCGTAGCGCTCGGACAGCCAGGCCGGATTGGAGTCACGGATGAACACCGCCACGCCCGCGCCGTCGAAGTCGGCCAGGGCCTGCAGGGCCTTGGGAACATAGTCCCGGCGCTGCTCCTGCGCGCCCAGCATGTCGGCGGCGAAGTCGACCCGGTGCATGCGCACCAGGGTGGGCCGGTCGGCGTCGATCTTGCCCTTGGTCAGGACCACGTGCTCGGTCTTGTCGAGGATGTTGCGGTAGACGAACATCCGGAAGCGGCCGCCGAAGGCGCTGTCGAACGGCGTCTCCAGCACCCGCTCCACCTGGCGCTCGGTGCGGCGGCGATAGGCGATCAGGTCGGCGATCGTGCCGATCTTCAGGCTGTGCAGCTGGGCGAAACCGACCAGATCCGGCAGCCGGGCCATGGACCCGTCGTCCTTCATGATCTCGCAGATCACGCCGGCCGGGTTGAGGCCCGCCATGCGCGAGATGTCGACCGCGGCCTCGGTGTGGCCGGCCCGGACCAGGACCCCGCCGTCGCGGGCGACCAGCGGAAAGACGTGTCCGGGCGAGACGATGTCGTCGGGGCCCTTGGTGGGGTCGATGGCCACCGCCACGGTGTGGGCGCGGTCATGGGCGGAGATGCCGGTGGTCACCCCTTCCCTGGCCTCGATGGAGACGGTGAAGGCCGTGCCCATGCCCTCGCGGTTCTCGGCGGCCATGGGCGGCAGGCGAAGCTGGCGGGCCCGGTCTGCGGTGATCGAAAGACAGATCAGGCCGCGCGCGTAGCGGGCCATGAAATTGATCTGGTCCGGCGTGGCGAACTGGGCGGGGATGATCACATCGCCTTCGTTCTCGCGGTCCTCGGCGTCCACCAGGATGTAGGGGCGCCCGTTGCGGGCGTCCTCGATGATGTCCTCGATCGGCGAGATCGCGCTCTCATGGGCTTCTTTGCTCATGACCGCGCCGCCGTTTCAGGGGAGACCGGGTGGGGACGCTTCATCGGTTGGTTCTCATTCTGGCGAAGTCCAGCACCTGTTCGCCGACAGTGGCGAGCTGCCAGGCGTCCTTCGGGTCCTTGGGCGACCCGTCGGCCTCGAACGAACCGGACGTTGCGTTCAGGGCCGCGCCATAGGGAGTCGGCCACCCTCGCATCGCATGTATGATCGATCGCACGGCCGTCAATGTGGTGCCGGCCGCCTGCCAGCCCTCGGCGCAGACGATCACGCCGACGGCGCGGTCGGTGAGATAGGGCCGGGCGTCGTCGCGCAGCAGCTCCAGCGTGTCGAGCGCGTTCTTCATCACCCCCGAAAGCGAGCCGTGATAGCCGGGCGTGGCGACGATGATCCCGTCGGCGTCGCGGACCGCGTCCGCCAGCATCAGCTGCTCGGGGGTCGGGCCGCCCGGGCCGGGATTGAACAGCGGCAGGCCCGCCAGGAACTCCCCGCCCAGCAGGCGGGTGCGCGCGCCCGCGGCCTCGACCGCGCGCAGGGCGACGGCCAGGGCCTTTTCGGTCGACGAGTTCGCCCGCACGGTGCCGCCCAGGCCGAGGATCATCGGTGACGTCATTTACGGCCCTCGAACACCTTCTTCAGTTCCGTCTTCAGAATCTTGCCATTGGCGTTACGGGGCAGGGTTTCCGGCCAGAACTCCACCACCACCGGGACCTTGAAGGCCGCCAGGCGGGCGCGGACCCAGTCGCGAAGCTCCTGCTCGGTGGCGCTTGTCCCCGGCTTCAGGTGAACCACCGCGGCCGGCTCCTCGCCAAGGGTCTTGTGCGGGATGCCCACCAGGGCGGCGTCCATGACGGCCGGGTGCTCGTAGAGCACGTTCTCCACCTCGACGCAGTAGATGTTTTCACCCCCGCGGATCAGCATGTCCTTGGCCCGGTCGATGATGAAGAGGAAGCCTTCCTCGTCGATCCGCGCCAGGTCGCCGGTCCGCAGCCAGCCGTCCTGGAAGGTTTCGGCCGTGGCCTCGGGCTTGTTCCAGTAGCCCTTCACCACCTGCGGGCCCTTGACCCAGAGCTCCCCCACCGAGCCCTTGGGAAGGACGGTCGTTCCGTCGGCGGGATCGCGCACCTGCATCTCGCCCACCGGCGCGGCGGGGCCGGCGGAGTCCGGCCGGGCGGAGTAGTCCAGGCCCAGGTGCGAGGTGAAGGTGGCGGTGGTTTCGGTCATGCCCCAGCCGTTGCCGGGCTGCGAGGCGGGAAAGACCTCGACGATCTTGCGCACCAGCTCCGGCGCCGAGGGCGCGCCGCCATAGGTCACGGCCACCAGGGAGGACAGGTCGTACCTGGACCGGGCTGGATGCTCGATCAGCTGCCAGGCGATGGTGGGCACCCCGCCGGTGGAGCTGACCTTCTCGCGCTCGATCAGCTGCATGGCCTGCTCGGGCTCCCAGCGGCGCATCATCACGATCTTGCCGCCGGCGTTCATGGTCGGGCCGAGATTGGCCGACAGGCCGGTGGCGTGGAACATGGGCACCACCAGCAGGGTCACCCGCTGGGGCAGCTTGTGCGGGTCGCTCTCGGGCAGGGGCTGGCCGGCGCGCAGGAAGTTGCGCGTGGCCGAGATGCCGCCGGCCGCCACGTTGGCGGTCATGTTGCGGTGGGTGCCGAGCGCGCCCTTCGGCCGGCCCGTAGTGCCCGAGGTGTAGAGGATGGTGGCGTCGTCCTCCGGCTCCAGCGGCACGTCGGGGACGGCGAGCTCGGGGAGGCGGCTCCAGGAATTGACCGGGCCGATCACGTCTTCCAGCCGCTCGACCTTCGGGTCCGTGGCGGGGTGCGCCTGGCGGGTCACATAGACCTTCCGCAGGTCGGGCAGGTTCGGCAGGGATTCGATGATCCGCGCCAGCCGCTCGTCGTCGACAAGGGCCACCTTGGTCCCGGAATCGGCCAGGCCGTATTCCAGCTCCGGCCCGGTCCACCAGGCGTTCAGCGGGGTCACGATGGCGCCGCACAGGACGCCCGCCCAGAAGGCCACCGGCCATTCGGGCAGGTTGCGCATGATCACCGCGACCCGGTCGCCCTTCCGGACGCCGTCGGCCTGCAGCCGGTGGGCCAGGGTCAGGGTGGCGCGCGCGAAGCCGTCATAGGTGGCGCGGTCGCCTTCGTAGACCAGGAACTCGCGCTCGCCGAAGGCGCGGCCGTTGAGGAAGATGTCGCGCAGGGTCGGCGGCGCGTTCTTCCAGGTGCGGGTCATGATCCCGCGGATCGGCATTTCCTCGATCTCGAAGCGGGCGCCGGGGGCGGTCAGGATCGCGTGGGCCTCGTCGATCGACATCACCGGCCAGGCGGGCTGTTCGGAGGCGGCGGCCGCGGAGGGGGGATTGAGGACGTCGGACATCGGAAATCTCGAAATTGATCAATAGCGTCAAAAAGAAAGGGCGGCCCCCCAAAGAGCCGCCCTCCAGATAATCGTCTCCCGTCAGGGACGGAAAGGGTTTTGAACGTCAGGCCTGCTCGGGGGCCCGCTGCCCGCGACCGCCGCCCGCCTTGGCGTACTCGGCCTTCATCTCGGCCAGCTGGTCGGCGAACCGCTCCTGCGCGGCTTCGCGCAGCTTCGGCACGTGGTAGCTGGGGAACAGGTCGTTGTCCGGCCGGTAGTCCTTCAGCACCTGCTTGGCCAGGGTCACCTTGTGCACCTCGGTCGGGCCGTCGGCGATGCCCATGACCAGCGAGCTGGTGACCATGTGCATGAACGGCATTTCGTTGGAGACGCCCAGGGCGCCGTGCAGGTGGGCGGCCTTGGTGGCGATGTCGTTGTAGACCTTGGGCATCAGCACCTTGATGGCGGCGATGTCCTTGCGCACGAGGTTGTAGTCCTTGTGCTTGTCGATCAGCCAGGCGGTGCGCAGCACCAGCAGCCGGAAGCTTTCGAGCGCGATCCAGCTGTCGGCGATGTCGGCCTGGACCATCTGCAGGTCGCCGAGCTTGCCGTCGCGGGTCGTGCGCGAGACGGCCCGCTGGCACATCAGGTCGAGGGCGTGCTTGCAGGCGCCCACCGTGCGCATGGCGTGGTGGACCCGGCCGCCGCCGAGGCGGACCTGGGCGATCACGAAGGCCGCGCCACGCTCGCCCAGCAGGGCGTCATAGGGCAGCCGGACGTTGTTGTAGCGGACATAGCCCTCGGTGCCGCCGCCGATCTCGCCGCCGCCGCCGACCGCCACGTTGCGGATGATCTCCACCCCGGGGGTGTCGGTGGGCACCAGGAAGATCGAGGTCCGGCGGTAGGGGTCCTTGGCGTCGGGATCGGTGACCGCGTAGAGCACCAGGACCTTCGACCAGCGGGCGTTGGTGGAGAACCACTTTTCACCGTTGATCACCCACTCGTTGCCGTCGAGCACCGCGCGGGTCTTGAAGGTCAGCGGGTCGGAGCCGCCGGTGGGTTCGGACATCGAGAAGGCCGAGCGAATCTCGCCGTTGAGCAGCGGCCAGAGGTACTGCTCCTTCTGCTTCTCGGTGCCGTAGTGGGCGATGATCTCGGCGTTGCCGGTGTCAGGGGCCTGGCAGCCGAACACGGTGGGGGCCATGCCGTTGCGGCCGAGCTTCTCGTTCATCAGGCCGAGCTTGAGCTGGCCGAAGCCCTGGCCGCCCAGTTCCGGGCCGAGGTGGCAGGCCCACAGGCCCTGGTCCTTCACCTTCTGCTGCAGCGGCTTGATGAACTTCTCGCGACCCAGCGGGCCGTGGGCGGCCATGCCGAGGTGGCTCAGAGGCTCGACTTCCTCGCGCATGAAGTCCTCGATCCAGTCGAGCTTCTTCTGAAATTCCGGGTCGGTTTCAAAATCCCAAGCCATTCTAAGGCCTCCCATGGTTCCGCTCTGCGCGGATAATTTTCGAAAGTCAGGTATGGAACCGGGCGGCCCCATTCGTAAAAGTCTCGGCCCGCCAGCCGCTTAGGTCGCCGGGCCTGGCGACATTATCAAACGCTTGTTCGAGTTACGCAACGGCGCCTTTGCCGCTTTCGGCGAAAAACTTACGCGACGCCATGCCCGACTGTTGAAACCTGCGCGCGCTTCCCGGCAGGGTGTGGGCCGCATCCGACGGGAGGGAACGCGCATGACCAAACCTGAAGCCCTGGGGTTCTCCGGCGACCGCCTGAAAAGGCTCGACGCCTTCCTGGCCCGAAAATACATCGAGCCGGGCCTGATCCCCTGCGCCCAGGTCCAGATCCTGCGCAACGGCAAGCTGGTCCACGAGACGGTGCAGGGCCACGCCGACCGCGAGCGCGGCAAGCCGCTGTCCCGCGACACGGTCTACCGCATCTATTCGATGACCAAGCCGATCACGAGCGTCGCCTTCATGATGCTGGTCGAGGAAGGCCTGGTGGCCCTGGACGACCCGGTCTCGCGCTTCATTCCCGAGTGGAAGGGCCTGGGGGTCTATTCCGCCGGCCTCGGGCCCTATCTGACGACGCCGCCGGTGCGGCCCATGCAGATGGTGGACCTGCTTCGCCACACCTCGGGCCTGACCTATGGCTTCCAGACCCGGTCCAACGTGGACGCCGCCTACCGCAAGCTGAAGATCGCCGACCCCACCGGGCCGCTGGACATGGACGGCTTCGTCGCCGAGCTGGCCAAGCTGCCGCTGGAGTTCTCGCCCGGCGAGGCGTGGAACTACTCGATCTCCACCGACGTGCTGGGCGTGCTGGTTCAGCGGATTTCCGGCAAGCCGTTCGGCCAGTTCCTGCAGGATCGGATCTTCGGTCCGCTGGGCATGACCGAGACCGGCTTCACGGTTCGTCCGGACCAGAGCGCCCGCTTCGCCGCCTGCTACAACGCCAAGCCCGGCGGCGGCATGACCCTGCAGGACGACCCGGAGACCAGCGCCTATCTGAAGGCGCCAAACTTCCAATCGGGCGGCGGCGGCCTGGTCTCGACGGCGGACGACTACATGAAGTTCTGCCGCATGCTGCTGGGCCGCGGCGAACTGGACGGGCAGCGGCTGCTGGCGCCCAAGACCCTGAAGCTGATGGCGTCCAACCACCTGCCGGGCGGCCAGGACCTGACCCACCTGTCGCGCTCGCTGTTCTCGGAAGCCACCAACGCGGGCGTCGGCTTCGGCTTGGGCTTCGCGGTGACCTTCGACCCCGTGAAGGCCATGCTGACCTCCAGCCCCGGCGAATTCTACTGGGGCGGGGCCGCCTCGACGGCGTTCTGGATCGATCCGGTGGAGGACGTGGCCGTGGTGTTCATGACCCAGCTCATGCCCTCCTCCACCTACCCTATCCGGCGGGAACTTCGGACCTTGGTTTATTCGGCTCTGACGGATCCGAACCCGTAAGGGTGTCGCGGGCCGCCTTGGCGGCGGCCTCCGCGGCTTCGGTCTCCTCGACCCCGCCCGGCGCGCCGTGGCCGGTGTCGGGGGCGGCGCCGTGGGGGATGGTGTCCAGCAGCCGCGCCTTGCGCCACGGCCCCCACCGGAACCAGGCGGCGGCCATGATCAGGGAGGCGACCGAGCCCAGGGGGAAGCTCCACCAGATGGCGTCGGCGCCCAGGACCGGCTGAAGCTTCATGGCGAAGGGGATGCGGATCACCCACAGCGAGATCACCATGGCGATCAGCGGAGGCGTCACCGAGCCCGTCGCCCGCACGATGCCCGACAGGATGAAGCTCATGCCGAACGGGATGAAGCCCCAGAGCACGAACGAGTTGATGTGGATGGCGATCGGGATCGCCGGGCTGCCGGCCGGCAGGAACAGGCGGATCACGATGGGCTCGATCATGTAGATGACGCCGATCGGCACGGCGCTGAGCAGGCCGGCATAGAGCACGCCGATGCCGGCGACCTTGTCCACCCGGTCCATCTTGCCCGCGCCGACGTTCTGGGCGGCCATGGACGAGACCGCCATGCCCAGCGCCATGGCCGGCATCTGCACGTAGGTCCAAAGCTGGATCGCCGCGCCGTAGGCCGCCGCCGTCTCCGAACCGTAGCCGTTGACGAACCGGGTCATGATCACCGAGGCGCCGGAGATCACGAACATCTGCAGGCCCATGGGCAGGCCCTTGACCACCAGGCTGCGCATGATCGTCAGGTCGGGCTTCAACAGGCTCCACTCATGGCGCTTGAGCACCAGGATCGAGTCCTGGCGATACAGGTAGGCGATGATCAGGCCCAGGGTCAGGGTCTGGCTGATCAGGGTCGCGGTGGCGGAGCCTGCGATGCCCATCCTCGGGAACGGGCCAAGGCCCATGATCAGCACCGGGTTGAGGCAGACCTCGAGCGCGACGGCGAACAGCGAGAAATAGAACGGCGTGCGTGAATCGCCGGTCCCCCTCTGCGCCATCTGCACGAAGGAGAAGAAGTACATGAACGGGATCGCCATGAAGATGACGCGCAGATAGATGATCGCGTCGACCTTGGCGTCGGCCGGGGTCTGCATGGCCGTCAGGATGGCCGGGGTGAGCGTGTAGCCGGCCACCCCCACGGCCATCGAGATCAGCAGGAAGAAGATGATCGCCGTGCCGACCACGCGCTTGGCCAGCGGCCGGTCGCCGGCGCCGATGGCCTGGCCGATCAGCAGGTTGGCCGCCATGGTGATGCCGAACACCGAGCCCAGCATCAGGAAGAAGATGGTGTTGGCGTTGGTGGTGGCGGTCAGGGCCGCCGAACCCAGGGCGTGGCTGACCCAGATGGCGTTGGCCGTGCCGTTCAGCGACTGCAGCACATTGGTGCCCAGCACCGGCAGGGCGAAGGCGATCAGGGTCGGACCGATGGGGCCGGTGGTCAGGTTCGGCATTCCAGGCCGGCCGCCCGGGCCGCCGGGGCGGAAACCGCCCGGACCGCCTGGGGGACCGCCTCGCGGACCTCCGGGAGCAGGGCGAGCCGCCCCTTCGTTCGTTGGTGAAGCCACGCCTATCCCCAGCGGCGCCGATGTGCGCCATCCGCCGGCCATCCCTCGAATATTGCTGAGGACGACACGACCGCCGCGAAAATGCGCGGCGAGGCGGATGCGCCTAAGTCTAGGCGCCCCGCCACCGCGCCTCAAGCGGGGGGTTCCGGAAAAAGCGCGTCAAGACCGCACTGCCCCTAGGTTCCCGCCAGCCGGCTCCTGGTGCGCCCGTAGGCGAGATAGACCACCACCCCCACCGCGTTCCAGGCGAAGAACAGCACCTTGGTGATCGCCGGCAGGCTCCAGAACAGATAGAGGCAGCCGGCCACGGCCAGCGGACCCACCAGCCACCAGACCGGCGTCCTGAACGGCCGTTCCAGCTCCGGCCGCTGGCGGCGCAGGACCATCATGGCGATGGCGGTGGCTATGAAGGCCGCCAGGGTCCCCGCATTGGCCACCTCGGCGATGAACTTCAGCGGCAGCAGCCCGGCCATGATCGAGGCGAACACGCCGGTGAAGATGGTCACCACCGCCGGCACCCCGCGGGCGTTCACCCGTGACAGCCGGCGCGGCAGCAGGCCGTCGCGCGACATGGCGAAGAACACCCGGCTCTGGCCGAACATGAAGGCCATGATCACCGTCGGCAGGGCGACGACGGCCGCCGCGGCGATCAGCACCGCGGCCAGCGGGTGCTGCATCTCGCGCAGGATGAAGGCCAGGGGCTCCCCGCTCTTGGCGAACACGTCGTAGGGCGAGGCGCCCAGGGCCGCGGCGGCGACCAGCATGTAGATCGCCGCGCAGGCGAACATCGAGCCGACGATGCCGATGGTGAGGTCGCGGCTGGGATTCTTGGCCTCCTCCGCCGCCGTCGAGATGGCGTCGAACCCGTAGAAGGCGAAGAAGATCAGGGCCGCGGCCGCCATCACCCCGCGCTTGGTTCCGTCGGCGTCCACATGGGCGCTGAATCCGAAGGGCATGAAGGGATGGAAGTGGGAGGCGTCGAACCCCGGCAGGGTCAGGGCCACGAACGCCGCCAGGGCGACCACCTTGAACAGCACCAGGAAGAAATTGACGGTGGCGCTCTCGCGGGTGCCGACCAGCAGCATTGCGGTGACCACCAGGGTGATGGCGATGGCCGGCAGGTTGATCAGGCCGCCTGCGTCGGGACCCCCTGCGAGCGCCGCCGGCAGGCCCCAGCCGTGGGACGCCAGGAAACCCTGGGCGTAGCCGGACCAGCCCACCGCCACGGCGGAACAGACCACCGTGTATTCGAGGATCAGGCTCCAGCCGATCACCCAGCCGACCAGCTCGCCCATGCCGGCGTAGGAGTAGGTGTAGGCGGAACCCGCATGCGGCATGAGGGTGGCCATCTCGGCGTAGCAGAGCGCCGCGAAGGCGCAGACCCCGCCGGCGATGGCGAAGGACAGGATCACCCCCGGCCCGGCCAGACCCGCGCCGACCCCGGTCAGGGTGTAGATCCCCGTGCCGATGATCGCGCCCACGCCCAGGGCCACCAGATGCGGCCAGCTGAGCGTCGCCTTGAGGCGATGCTGGCCTTCGTGGTGAACGGGCGGCTCGATCGCCTTGCGGCGGGTGATGAAGCTCATAGCGCGGCGCGTCCCCTCGACGGAATGTGCGCGAACATGACCCGGGTTCGCCGGACCGGGCAAGGCGGTTTCCGGCAGGAACCGCTCCGGCCTGCGCGGATGCGGAGCAATTTCTTCGCCGATCCGGCGGCGGCCCGGTCGAAAATGCTCTAGGCGCCGGGCCGCACGGGCGCCAGCCTGACCGGCCACTCCAAGGGGATTCCATGCGCCGCGCGCTCATCGCCGTCTTCCTCCTGCTCGTCGCCCGCCCGGCCTGGGCCGACGACAGGCCGCTCAACGCCCTCGTCGCGGACTACGAAGCCTACGCCCTGGCCGACGATCCCATCGAGGCCGGCCGCCAGGGCGACCGCGCGGCGCTATCGAGGCTGCCCGACGTGACGCCGGCGGCGAACGCGTCGCGCGCCCGGGCGCTGAAGGCGTTCCAGGAGCGGCTGGCCGGGCTGGACATGGCCGGGCTGTCGGACGACGCGCGGCTGAACCGCGACTTCCTGGCCTGGACCCTGGACCGCCAGCTTCAGAGCCTGGCCTTCGACGAGGCGCGCGCGCCGTTCAATTCCGACGGCGGCTTCAACCAGACGATGGGCTACCTGGCGACCACCACGCCGGTGCGCTCGGCCGCCGACGCCCGGGCCTGGATCGGCCGGCTGAAGGCCCTGCCGAAATACTACGCCGACAACATCGACAATGCGCGTCGCGGCGTGAAGACCGGCTTCACCCAGCCGCGCTCGACCAACGACCAGGTGCTGGCCCGCGCCCGGGAACAGGCCGACGCCCCGGTGGACGGCGACGTCCTGCTGACCCCGCTGCGGACCCTGCCGGCGTCCATTCCCGTCGCCGACCAGGCCGCCCTGCGCGCCGAGGCCGCGGCCGTGGTGCGCGACGAGATCCGGCCCGCCCAACGACGCTTCGTGACCTTCCTGGAGTCGGAGTACCTGCCGGCCGGCCGCAAGGCCCTGGCGGCGCGGACCCTGCCGGACGGCGAGCGCTATTACCGCTGGCTGGTCCGTGACCACACCACCACCGACATGACCCCCGACCAGATCCACGAGACCGGCCTCGCCGAGGTCGCGCGCATCCGCAAGGAGATGGACGGAGTGATCGCCGAGACGGGGTTCAAGGGCGACTTCAAGGCCTTCCAGGCGATGCTGCGCTCCGACCCCCGGTTCTACGCGACCTCGCGGGAGGACCTGCTGGAAAAGGCCTCGCGGATCGCCAAGCGGATCGACGACGAGCTGCCGGGCTGGTTCGCCACCCTGCCCCGCCTGACCTACGGCGTGCGTCCGGTCCCGGCCGACATCGAGGCGACCTACACCACCGGCCGCTATTTCGGCGGCAGCCCCCGGCAGGGGGTGGCGGGCGGCTACATGGTCAACACCTCGAAGCTGGACCAGAGGCCGCTCTACGAGCTCCCGGCCCTCACCCTGCATGAGGCGGTTCCCGGCCATCACCTGCAGATCGCGCTGGGCGACGAGCTGGCGAACGTGCCGAACTTCCGTCGGTCGGCCGGGGTGACCGCCTTCACCGAGGGCTGGGGGCTCTATGCGGAGAAGCTGGGCGGGGAGATGGGCATCTATCGCGACGCCTATGAGCGGTTCGGCCGGCTGAGCTACGAGATGTGGCGCGCCTGCCGGCTGGTGGCCGACACCGGAATCCATTGGAAGGGCTGGACCCTGGACCAGGCCCGCGCCTGCTTCACCGACAACACCGCCCTGTCGCCGCTGAACATCGAAGTCGAACTGGCGCGCTACGTCTCCTGGCCGGGCCAGGCCCTGGCCTACAAGGTCGGCGAGATGAAGATCGTGCAGCTGCGCGCCCGCGCCCAGGCCGCGCTGGGCGACCGGTTCGACATCCGCAGGTTCCACGACGCCGTGCTGCTGGCGGGTCCGCTGCCGCTGGACCTGCTGGAGACGCGGATCGACGCGTGGATCGCGGCGGAGAAGGCGCGGACCTGACGTTGGCGGCCTATTCGGGCCACAGCTCCTGGACGTCGCCCTTGCGGTTCAGGACACGCACCGCCCGCTTGACCACCGTCAGCAGCCGTTCGCGCCGGGCCCGCTCGTCATAGGTCAGGGCGCCCTTGGCCAGGCCCTCCAGCAGGAAGCGGCCCAGGTCGCGGCTGGTCTGGAAGCGGGGGTCCTCGCCGGCCTGGGCCAGCGCGTTGAAACGATCGCCGACCTGGGCGCGGTCGAAGGTGCTCTGGGCGCCGGCCAGCCGGGCGCGCAGCATCGGCTCGGTGCGGGCCGCGGCCTCGAGTTCGGCGAAGGCCAGGAACGGGACCTCGTGCAGCAGCGCCCAATAGGCGTCGATGGCGTGTTCGGCGGCGTCCACGCCCGGAGCCGCGGGCGCGGCCGCCTGCTCGAACAGCCGCGCCCGCTCGACCTCGATATGGGCCACGGCGGCCTCCACCAGCTCTTCGCGGCTGGCGAAGTGATAGAGCATCGCGCCGCGCGTCAGGTTGGCGGCGTCGGCGATCATCGCATTGGTGGCCGAGTGATAGCCGACCTCGGCGAACAGCCGCATGGCGGCGTCCAGAATACGCGCGCGGGTTCGCCGAGACTTCGGCGTCTCCTTCGCAGGATAGGTTTGGGCGTCCATCGGACCTGATTTAGCGGAAGACCTGGGGAGGGTCGGCCTGGGAATCCCTTACGCCCAAAGGCGAGGCGAAAAAAGGGGGCCGGGCGGTTTCACGTGAATGACATGCAATCAGCCTACCCCGCAGGCAGTTTCACAGCCTGGAGGCGAGGGGAATGACCCAGACGGGAATCCGCCGGTACCGGACAGTGTTCATTTCCGACATCCACCTGGGCACGCGAGGCTGCCAGGCGGAGCTGCTGCTGGACTTCATCCGCCATGTGGAATGCGACACGCTCTACCTGGTGGGCGACATCATCGACGGCTGGAAGCTGCGCTCCGGCTGGTACTGGCCCCAGGCGCACAACGACGTGGTCCAGAAGATCCTGCGCATGGCCCGCAAGGGCGTGCAGGTGATCTACGTGCCCGGCAATCACGACGAGGTGGTGCGGGACTTCTGCGGCGTCCACCTGGGCGGGGTGGTGGTGGCCCGCGACGCGATCCACGAGGCGGCGGACGGCCGCCGGTTCCTGGTGACCCATGGCGACGAGTTCGACGGGGTCGTGCAGCACGCCCGGTGGCTGGCCTTCCTGGGCGACTACGCCTACCGCGCCGCCCTGTTCCTCAATACGTTCTACA
>DASUIJ010000192.1:0-4136 GCA_036279815.1 Phenylobacterium sp.
CTCAGCATCGGCGCCAAGCTGCTCCAGGCCGGCCTGCCCGACGATGTGCGCGGATTCTGGATCGCCAGCGGGGCGGTCGGCCTGTTCGTCTTCCTGCTGATCCTGTTCCTGCGCCAGCCGCTGTTCATCTGCCTGGGTTTCGGATTCGCCGCGGGCTTCGGCCTGCCGCGCTGGGTGCTGGGCTTCCTGGGCGGCCGCCGCACCAAGAAGTTCACCGCCGACTTCCCCGACGCGATGGACATCGTCGTGCGCGGCATCAAGTCCGGCATGCCGGTCAATGACAGCCTGCGGATCATCGGGCAGGAATGCGCCGAGCCCCTGGCCGGGGAGTTCAAGCGGCTGACCGAGGCGCTCGGCATGGGCGCCGCCATGGATCAGGCCCTCGACAAGATGTACGAGCGCATGCCCACGCCGGAGGTGCGCTTCTTCTCCATCGTGCTGGCCATCCAGGCCAAGACCGGGGGCAACCTGGCCGAGGCGCTGGCCAACCTTTCGACCGTCATCCGGGCGCGCAAGCTGATGCGCGAGAAGATCAAGGCGCTGTCCGGCGAAGCCGTGGCCTCGGCCTTCATCATCGGCTCCCTGCCGCCCGCGGTCATCGCCCTGATCAGCTTCACCAGCCCGGACTACATGACGCCGATGTTCATCGACCCGCGTGGGCACGTCATGCTGATGATCGGGGCTTCCATGATGGCCTTCGGCATCTTCGTGATGCGCAAGATGATCAACTTCAAGATCTAGGGGCCCGCGCCATGAGCCTCTCGTTCATCACCAATCCGGCGAACCTGATCGCGGCGTTCGTGGCCGTGATCTGTTTCGCGACCCTGATGTCGATCATCCAGCCGCTGTTCAACCGCTCCAGCCTGGAGACCCGGCTGAAGGCGGTGTCGACCCGCCGCGAAGAGCTGCGCCGCAAGTCGCGCGAGGCCATGGCGGTCAAGAACCAGGGCCAGAACGCGCTGCGGCAGACGGACGAGGGCCTCTACAAGAAGGTGGTGGAGCGGCTGCAGCTGTCCCGCCTGCTGGAAGACCCCAAGGTTGTGGAAAAGCTCGCCCAGGCCGGATTCCGCGGCCCGCGGCCGGTGACCACATTCTACTTCTTCCGCTTCGTCCTGCCGTTCGTGTTCTGCGCGGCGACGGCTGTCTACCTGTTCCTGATCAACGGCTTCGGCCTGACGCCCATCGCCAAGGTCGCCTTCACGGTCGGCGGCCTGACCCTCGGCTACTACGCGCCCAACGTCTACATCTCGAACATCGCCTCCAAGCGCCGCGGGTCGATCGTCGGCGCCTTCCCCGACACGCTCGACCTGCTGCTGATCTGCGTGGAGTCCGGGATGTCCATCGAGGCGGCGATCCAGAAGGTGAGCCAGGAGATCGGCGGCGCCTCGATCGAGCTGGCCGAGGAGCTGACCCTGCTCACCGCCGAGCTGTCCTACCTGCCCGAGCGCCGGATGGCCTATGAGGGCCTGTCGCGACGCACCAACCACCCGGGCATCCGCTCGGTGACGATGGCGATGATCCAGGCCGAGAAGTACGGCACGCCCCTGGGCGCCGCCCTGCGGATCATGGCCAAGGAAAACCGCGAGATGCGGATGTCGGCGGCCGAGAAGAAGGCCGCCCAGCTGCCCGCTCAGCTCACCGTGCCGATGATCATTTTCTTCCTGCCCGTGCTGTTCATTGTCATCCTGGGCCCGGCGATCATCAAGGTGCAGGACATGGTGGGCCACCACTAGAGCCCCTGGCGGAGGCCGGGGCTCCTCAGGCGGTCCTGGCCCCTACTGCGCCCCGCGGACGCCGTCCCAGGACCGCGACGCCGCGGCCGGTCCGCTGGCCGCGCGCAGGTAGGCCATGTTGTTCGCCACCGCTTCGGGCGGCAGGTCCTGGCGGGCGATCTTCTCGGCTTCGTCCAGGCGGCCCTGCAGGCCCAGCACCAGGGCCAGGTTCTGACGGATCGCCATGGTCGCGCCCGGCTTGGCGGCGGCGGTCCTGAGCATGCTCTCGGCTTCGCCGGCCTTGCCGTGCGCCGCATAGAACAGGGCCAGGTTGCACAGGGCCGCCGGGTTGTCGGGCGCCAGGCTCAGCGCCTGGCGATGGGCCGCCAGGGCCTCGTCGTCGCGGCTGGCCTGTTCGTAGGCGACGCCCAGCAGGGAGGGGGCGCGCCAGTCCCGCGGCGCGAGCTGCTGCGCCTGGCGGGCCGGGTCGATGGCGTAGAAACCCTCGCCGCGGCCGATCTGGGCGCGGGCCATCTCCAGCAGGGCCTCGACGTTGCCGGGCTGGCTCACCAGCACACGCTGGATGGCCTCGATGGCGTCGTCGTACTTGCCCATGGCGCGCAGGGCCTGGGAAAGGCCCACCCCGGCCTGGGCGTCGCCGGGATCGGTCTCGATCTCCCGCGCCCAGAAGGCGGCCCGGCCCAGGGGGTCGAGGCGCTGGGCCATGGCGCGTTCCTGCGGGCTCGCCTTGCGCGGCGCCTCAGGCCGGGCGGCCGCGGCCGCGGTCGCGGCGGCCGGCTTGGCGGCGGACTTTCCGAACCATTTGGCGGAGGCCGGCGTGGCGGCGGCGGACAGGCCGAGAGCCAGGCTCAGGGAGAGGGCGGTTGCGGCGAAGGCCGACATGCGACACATGGATTTACCCGGCTTCGGAAGGACCACCGCATCCTCCGCCGGGTCGCTTAAAGGAAGCGTTAAGCATAAACGGGAGGTCCCATGACCGAAGTGATCCTCGAGGCTTCCGACCATGCCGCCGTCCCGGTCTATCCCATCGCCGACGGCGAGCTGGACGCGTTCCTGGAGGCCGGTCCGGCCTTCGTGAAGGCCTTCGCCGCCATGTCCGAGTTCAAGGCCAAGGCCGGCCAGGTCCTGGTGGTCCCAAACGCCGAGGGCGGCCTGGATCGCGTGCTGTTCGGACTGGGGCCGGCCGGCGAGGCCATGGCCTTCCGCGCCCTGCCGTCGAAGCTGCCGGCCGGCGACTATCGGATCGCCACGACGCCGCCCGGACTGGCGGCCGACCAGATCGCCCTGGCCTTCGCCCTGGGGAGCTACAGGTTCGACCGCTACAAGACCCGCGGCGCGGCCCGGCCCCGGCTGGCGACCACGGGCGTCGACGTGGCCGAGGTGCGCCAGATCGCCCACGCCTGCGCCCTGGCCCGCGACATGGTCAACACCCCCGCCAACGACCTCGGCCCGATGCAGATCGAGACCATCGCCCGCGAGATCGCCGAGCAGTACGGCGCCCAGATCGCGGTGGTGACCGGGGACGACCTGCTCGAAGCCAACTATCCCGCCGTCCATGCCGTGGGCCGCGCCGCGGCCCCGCATCGGGCGCCCCGGATGATCGAGCTCAGCTGGGGTGACGCGGCCAGGCCGCTGGTCGCCGTGATCGGCAAGGGCGTGGTGTTCGACACCGGCGGCCTGGACATCAAGCCCTCGTCCGGCATGCGGCTGATGAAGAAGGACATGGGCGGCGCGGCCCACGCCCTGGCGCTCGGGCGAATGATCATGGCCGCGGGCCTCCCGGTCCGGCTGGTGGTCCTGGTCCCGGCCGTCGAGAACGCCATCTCCGGGGACGCCATGCGCCCGGGCGACGTGCTGGATTCGCGCAAGGGCACCACCATCGAAGTGGGCAACACCGACGCCGAGGGCCGCCTGGTCCTGGCCGACGCCCTGACCCGCGCCGCGGAGCTGGAGCCGGCCCTGACCCTCGACATGGCCACGCTGACCGGCGCCGCCCGCGTCGCGCTCGGCCCGCAGCTGCCGCCCTTCTACACCGACGACGACGAGCTCGCCGCCCAGATCGAGACCGCCATGGCCGAGGTGGCCGACCCCATGTGGCGGATGCCGCTGTGGAAGGGCTATGTCGACGCTCTCGACTCCGACGTGGCCGACATCAAGAACGATCCCGACGCCTGGGCCCAGGCGGGCTCGGTGACCGCCGCCCTGTTCCTGCAGAAGTTCGCCCCCAAGGGCCCGTGGGTCCATTTCGACATCTTCGCCTGGAACCCGCGCGGCCGTCCGGGTTGGCCGGCGGGGGCCGAGGCCCAGGCCATCCGCGCCCTCTACCGGATGATCCGGACCCGGTTCGCATGACCCACGACACCTCCAGGGACCCGCGCGTGACCCCTCTTCGCCCCGACATCG
>DASUIJ010000193.1:0-9547 GCA_036279815.1 Phenylobacterium sp.
TACATCGGCTGCGACAACTCCGTGGACACCTGCATCGTCCTGCGGACCGCGCTCTTCAAGGACGGCGTCATGTACGTCCAGGCGGGCGGCGGCGTGGTGGCCGACTCGGACCCCGACGCCGAGTACGACGAGACCCTGCACAAGGCCCAGGCCCTGCGGCGCGCGGCGGAAGAGGCCTGGCGGTTCGTCTGAACCCCGGGGCGCCGGTTATCTCTGGGTCTTCGCCACGGGTTCGCTGACGACGGGCGGGACCAGGATGGTGGCGGTCGCCAGGGCCAGCGCCGTGAAGGCGGCGAAGGCGGCGGCGGTGACCACGGGCCAGACCTTTTGCGACGGCCGGGGCGGGACCAGCAGGTTGCGCGCCAGCGCCATCTTGCGATGGTCGAGCGCCGAGCGACCGGGAGAATCTGATGGCGGCATGGCGCCAGTGTCCGCCCAACTGATATGGCTGGCAATGCGAGCCCTTGGCGCAGGGCCAACCTCGCCTTAGAGACGTGACCCATGATCCTGGTCATCGATAACTACGACAGCTTCACCTACAACCTCGTCCACTATCTGAACGAGCTGGGGGCGGAGACGCTTGTCTATCGCAACGACGCCCTGACCGTCGAGGAGGCCCTGGGCCTGAAGCCGCAGGGCGTGCTGCTGTCGCCCGGGCCCTGCACTCCGAACGAGGCCGGCATCTGCCTGGGCCTGATCGCCGCCGCGCCGGAAGACCTGCCGATCCTGGGCGTCTGCCTGGGACACCAGGCCATCGGGCAGGCCTTTGGCGGCAAGGTCGTGCGGGCCAAGGCGATCATGCATGGCAAGACCAGCCTGATCCACCACACCGGCAAGGGCGTCTTCGAGGGCATGCCGCAGCCGTTCACGGCCACCCGCTATCACAGCCTGTCCGTCCCCCGGGACAGCCTTCCGCCCGAGCTGGAGGTCACTGCCTGGACGGACGACGACGAGATCATGGGCTTCCAGCATCGCACCCGGCCGATCCACGGCGTGCAGTTCCATCCTGAATCCATCGCCACCGAAGGCGGTCACCATCTGCTGGCCAACTTCCTGAAGCTCGCGGGCGTCACGCCGCTGGCGCTCGTCTGACCATGTCCGACGCTTTCAAGCCGTTGCTGGGCCGCCTCGCCGACGGCGGGACCCTGACCGAAGAGGACGCCGGAGAGTTCTTCGCCGCCTGCCTGCGGGGCGAACCCTCGCCCGCCCAGGTGGCCGCGGCGATCACCGCCATGCGCCTGCGCGGCGAGACCGTGGGCGAGATCACCGCCAGCGCGCGCGCCATGCGCAAGGCCGCGGTGACCCTGGACGTGCCCTATCCGACCATCGACGTCTGCGGCACCGGCGGGGACGGCCTCCACACGCTGAACATCTCCACCGCCGTGGGCTTCGTCGCTGCGGGCGGCGGGCTGAAGGTGGCCAAGCACGGCAACCGGGCGCTCTCGTCCAAGTCGGGCGCCGCCGACGTGCTGGCCGAGCTGGGCGTCAACATCTCCGCCCCGGCGGAATTGCAGCTCAAGGCCCTGGACGAGGCCGGGCTCTGCTTCATGTTCGCGCCGGCGCACCACGGCGCCATGCGGCACGTCTCGCCGATCCGGGCGGACCTGGGCTTCCGGACGATCTTCAACCTGCTGGGTCCCCTGACCAATCCCGCCGGCTCCAAGCGCCAGGTGCTGGGCGTATTCGCCGACCGCTGGGTCGAGCCCCTGGCCCGGGTTCTGGGGGCGCTGGGCTCCGAGCGCGCCTGGGTGGTGCATGGCGGCGGCATGGACGAGATGACCACCACGGGCGAGACCAGCATCGCCGAATGGCGCGACGGCCAGGTCCGGTTGTTCACCATCACCCCCGAGGCCGTGGGCCTTCCGAGGAGTTCGTTGTCCGACATCACCGGCGGCACACCCGCCGAGAACGCCCAGGCGCTGCGAGACCTGCTGCAGGGGGCCAAGGGGCCCTATCGCGACATCGTGCTGCTGAACGCCGCCGCCGCCTTCCTGGTGGGCGAGAAGGTCGAAACCTTGCGCGAAGGCGTGGAGCGCGGGGCGGCCGTGCTCGACGAAGGACTCGCCCAGGACGTGCTGGACACCCTCCTGGCCGTGACTGCGGCGCCATGAGCGACATCCTGGCCAAGATCGCGGCCTACAAGCGAGAGGATGTGGCGGCCCGCAAGCGGTCGCGCTCCTACACGGACCTGGAGGGCGCGGCCTTCGCCGCCTCCCCGCCCCGGGGCTTCAAGGCGGCGCTGCAACGGGCCCATGCGCCGGGACGCCTGGCCCTCATCGCCGAGATCAAGAAAGCCTCGCCCTCCAAGGGCCTGATCCGCGCCGACTTCGACCCGCCGGCCCTGGCCAGGGCCTACGAGGCGGGCGGAGCGGCCTGCCTGTCGGTCCTGACCGACACGCCGAGCTTCCAGGGCGCCGACTCCTACCTGACGGCCGCGCGCGCCGCCTGCGCCCTGCCCTGCCTGCGCAAGGAGTTCCTGGTGGACGGCTGGCAGGTGGCCGAATCGCGGGCGCTGGGCGCCGACGCGATCCTGGTGATCTTGGCGATGGTCGACGATTCCCTGGCGGCCGAACTGCTCTCGGAGGCCGAGCGATTCGGCATGGACGCCCTGGTGGAGGTCCATGACGGCGCCGAGATGGCGCGGGCCGGGGCGCTGGGCGCAAGCCTGGTGGGCGTCAACAACCGCGATCTGCGAACCTTCGAGATCGACCTGGCGGTCACCGAGCAACTGGCGGCCCTCGCCCCCGAAAACGCCTTGCTGGTCACGGAAAGCGGCATCTTCACCCCGGCCGACGCGGCTCGACTGGAGCGATCGGGCGCCACGGCCATGCTGGTGGGCGAGAGCCTGATGCGGCAGGCCGACGTGGAAGCGGCCACACGGGCCCTGCTGGGCTGATCGCCCCCCAACGCGGTCAACTTGACATTAACGAAGAACGCCTAGAGAACACGAACAAAGGTTTTCGCTTTGTTCTCAAGGGTTCGACGGCCATGCTCACCCGTAAACAGCACGAACTGCTCATGTTCATCCATGAGCGGATCAAGGAAACCGGCGTTTCGCCGTCCTTCGACGAGATGAAGGAAGCGCTGGACCTGGCGTCCAAGTCCGGGATCCACCGGCTGATCACAGCTCTGGAGGAACGCGGCTTCCTGCGCCGCCTGCCGCATCGGGCCAGGGCGCTGGAAGTGGTGAGGCTGCCGCAGCAGGCGACGACCACGGCTCCGCCCAAGGGCCGCGCGCCGTTCAAACCGCAACTGGTCGAGGCGGACGACGGCGGACTGGGCCTTCCGGTGGCCAACGATGTCCGGGAACTGCCGGTTCTGGGCAAGATCGCCGCCGGCACACCGATCGAAGCCATCCAGCAGGAACGCGACCGCATGCCCGTGCCCGAGACCATGCTGGGCGCCGGCGAACACTTCGTCCTCGAGGTCCAGGGCGATTCCATGCTGAACGCCGGCATCCTCGACGGGGACTTTGTGGTCATCCGCCGGACCGACGCGGCCACCTCTGGCGACATCGTCGTGGCCCTGGTCATGGGTGAGGAAGCCACCCTGAAGCGCCTGCGCAAGAAGGGCGCGTCCATCGCGCTGGAGGCCGCCAACCCCGCCTACGAGACCCGGATCTTCGGACCGGACCAGGTGCAGGTGCAGGGACGGCTGGTGGGCCTGATCCGCCGCTACCACTAGAACAGCTGCAGAGCCCCGAGGGGCCCTATTCGTCTCCGATCACGCCCGCGGTCCAGGGCCGGTCGCCCCTGAGCGGCTGGGCCCAGACGATCCGCCAGCGACCGTCGTCCCGGCGGTAGAGTTCGGCCGCCCCGCCCCGCTCGAAATCCCGCGCCGTGAGCACCAGGGCGTTGGGACAGGCGGCGGGATCGGCTCCTCCGCGCACGATCACCACCTCAGCCCATCGGCAGAACTGCGGCAGCTTCCTGTCGATCGTCGACGCGCGCCGCGTCCAGATCGCGGCGACGCGAGGCCCCGACGCTTCGGCGCGCGGGGCGCAGGACCAGCGGTCGCAGTCATAGTCGGCATTGCGGGCGGCGAGCGGATCGGCGGGCTGCGCCAGGCCACGCCGACGCGCCCAGACCTGGGCCGCGAACAGTTTCACGTCGGTGCGATAGAGGATGGCCTGCCGGTCCTCGCGCACCGCCAGGGCCGACCCGTCGGCGGAGACCCAGAGGTCCGGCTGTGTCGGCCTGGGCGTCAGGCTGACCGCCAGCGCCAGAGGCAGGCCCAGCCAGCGCAACGGCCCTCGCCACAGGCAGAGCCACAGGATGCCCAGGAAGGCCGCTGCGAGCGTCCAGCCGGGCGCGCTGGCGACGATCATCTGTGCGTGGGGCAGCCCCGCCGCCGCCTCGGCGATCCGGTTCATCAGCGAGATGGCGAAGCCCGCCACGGCCAGGGGCCAGTGACCAAGCCCCAGAGGGGTCAGCACCGCGCCCACGGCGAGCGCGGGCATCATCAGGAAGCTCGAGATCGGCTCGACCAGCAGGTTCGTGGCCAGGCCGAAGGTGGAGATGCGGTTGAAGTGCTGCAGGGCGAAGGGGCCGGTGGCGAGTCCGGCGACGAAACTGGCCGCCAGGCTGGCCAGGAACACGGCGCCCGCGCCCTGGATCAGACGGATCGGCCAGGGCACGGAAATCTCCCGCATGGGCCGGGGCCAGGCCTCGGCCAGGGCCACCAGCGCCGTGGTGGCGGCGAAGGACATCTGGAACCCCGGTTCGGTCACCGCCTCGGGCTGAAGGGCCAGGATGGCGATGGCCGAGATCGCCAGGGTGTGCAGGGTGACGGCCCGCCGGTCGAACAGCATCGCGCCGAAGGCCGCGGCCGCGGTGATCGCCGACCGCTCGGCCGGGTTGGGCGCGCCGGAGAGCAACAGATATCCCAGCACCGCCGTCAGCCCCGCCAGGGCCGCCACCTTCTTGCCGGACACCCTGAGCGCCGCCCAGGGCCAGGCTGCGATCAGCAGGCGTACCGCCGCGAAGGTGAAGCCGCCGACGATCGCCATGTGCAGGCCGCTGATCGAGATGATGTGGGCCAGCCCCGCCGCCCGCAGGGCGTCGACCTGGGCCTGGGGCACGAAGGCGTCGTGGCCGGTGACCATGGCCGCCGCGAGCCCGCCCTGTTCCTCGCCGAGATCCTCGACGATCCGCCGGGCGAGCGACCAGCGGGCGGCGTTGATCCGCATCTGTTGCCGAAGGCGCCAAGGGGGTTCGAACTCCGTTCCGATCGCCGCCGGCGGCCGCAGGGCGAAGCCGACGCCGCCGACGCTGTCGAAGAAGGCGTCGCGAGCGAAGTCGTAGGCGCCGGGGCTGGCGGGCGGCGGCGGCGGATTGATCATGCCACGCACCCGGATCGCGGTTCCGGGCGCCGGCGGCTCCCACTCGGGCTTCAAGGTGATGCGGACGCGGATCGGGGTCTCATCCGGCGCAAGTCCCGCGATCCGAATCGGCGCCAGCAGCAGGCGGGGTCCGCCCTGCCCCGGACTCGCCACGTCGACCACGAAGGCGTCCATGGTGGTGACGCCCAGGCCCACGGGCGCGACCGGCGCCCGCACCCGCTCCGTCCTGAGCTTGGCGGCGGCGAAGCCCGCGATGGCGAAGGCCAGCAGGGCCAGGCCGATGGCGACGGCGCGGCGCCCGTTCCAGCGGGCCCGGAAGCCGGCCAGCGCCGCCGCCATGGCCATCATCGCCCAGGCCAGAGGCGCGGTCGGTTCGCGCGGCAGGATGAAATAGACCGCGGCCCCGCAGCCCAGGGCCACCGGCGTCCACAGGCTCCAGCGGTCGATCTGGGCCTCGGCCTGCGCCCGCGCGCCCGCCAGCACGGCGCCGAGACTAGGACGCCTGCGAAAGCCCATGCTAAGAGGCGCGCCAAACGCGCCGGCCCCCGCCTGCGCTCCCTCTCCTACAGCCGTAGCCTCGATGTCCGACCGACCCGTCGTCACCCGTATCGCCCCTTCGCCCACCGGCGCCATGCACATTGGCACGGCCCGCACGGCCTTATTCAACTGGCTATATGCCAAGCACACCGGCGGCAACTTCCTGTTGCGTATCGAGGACACGGATCGCGAGCGCTCCACCGAGGCGGCCGTGCAGGTGATCTTCGACGGGCTGGAGTGGCTGGGGCTGAAGGCCGATGCCGAGCCGGTTTTTCAGGCCCAGCGCGCCGACCGGCACGTCAGGGCCGTCGAAGAGATGCTGGCCCGCGGGGCCGCCTACCGATGCTACATGACCGCCGACGAGCTTGCCCACGAGCGCGAGGTCGCCCGCGCCGAGGGCCGTGTGATCCGCTCGCCCTGGCGCGACCACGCCGGCAACTACGACGAAACCCAGCCCTATGTGGTCCGGCTCAAGGCGCCGCTTGAGGGCGAGACGATCATCTCCGATCGGGTCAAGGGTGAGGTCAGCTTCAAGAACCGGGACCTGGACGACCTGATCCTGCTGCGCACGGACGGGACGCCGACCTACAATCTGGCCGTGGTGGTGGACGACCACGAGATGGGCGTCACCCATGTGATCCGGGGCGACGACCACCTCAACAACGCCGCCCGCCAGACCCTGATCTACCAGGGCCTGGGATGGGACGTGCCGGTCTGGGCCCACCTGCCGCTGATCCACGGGCCGGACGGGGCCAAGCTGTCGAAGCGCCACGGGGCGCAGGCGGTCAGCGAATTCGCCGACCTGGGCTACCTGCCCGAGGCCATGCGCAACTACCTGGCGCGGCTGGGCTGGGGCCATGGCGACGATGAGATCTTCGGCGACGAGGACGCGGCCAGATGGTTCGACATCGCCGACGTCGTGGGCGCCCCGGCGCGGCTGGACTGGGCGAAGCTCAATCACATCAACAACCACTACCTGCGCCTGGCCGAAATCGACCGACTGGCGGATCTGGTCGCCGATGTGCTGAAAAGCCGCGACTGGACGCTGCATGACGGCGACATGGCCATCCTGCACCGCACCATTCCGCTGGTCCGCGACGGCGCGAAGACCACCCTGGAACTGGCCGACGCGGTCATCTTCGCCCTCAAGCGCCGTCCGCTCGAGCTGCCGGAAAAGATCGCGGGAATGCTGAACGAGGAGACGGCCGGGCGTCTGTCGCGGCTGCGCCAGCGGCTGGAAGGCGAGACGACCTGGGAGGTCGCGGCCCTCGAAGCGACGCTACGTCACTTCGCAGAGGGCGAAGGCGTCGGTCTGGGCAAGATCGGACCGGCCCTGCGCGGGGTGCTGTCCGGTGGCTCGCCCGCCCCGGACCTTGCCGGCGCCCTGGTAAGCCTCGGAAAAGCGGAAAGTCTCGGACGGATCGACGACGCCCTTTCGTACGCTGCGTAAGGCGCTATAAGGCTCGCGAACAGGCGTTTCATTTTCTGAGTTTGAGGGGACGGCATGGGCGACACGGCCAAGATCATTGTCGACGGGAAGACGGTCGAGTTGCCCGTCTTGAAGGGCACCGACGGCCCCGCCGTCGTCGACATCCGCAAACTGTATGCGGAAGCCGATGTCTTCACATACGACCCCGGATTCACCTCCACCGCCTCCTGCGAGAGCAAGATCACCTTCATCGACGGCGACGCCGGGATTTTGCTGCACCGCGGCTATCCCATCGACCAGCTGGCCGAGCAGTCGACCTTCCTGGAGGTCTGCTACCTGCTGCTGAACGGCGAGCTGCCGAGCGCGAAGGAATACGAGACCTTCCAGCACAACATCACCTACCACACGATGTTGCACGAGCAATTCGACCGCTTTTTCCAAGGCTTCCGTCGGGATGCTCACCCGATGGCGATCATGGTCGGCGCGGTTGGGGCGCTGTCGGCCTTCTATCACGACAGCACCAACGTCGATGACCCGGTGCAGCGGATGATCTCGTCGCATCGCCTGATCGCGAAGATGCCGACGATCGCGGCGCGGGCCTTCAAGTATTTCCGCGGCCAGCCCTTCGTGCATCCGCGCAACGACCTCTCCTTCTCGGAGAACTTCCTGCGCATGTGCTTCTCGGTCCCGGCCGAGGACTGGAAGCCGAACCCGGTGCTGACGCGCGCCATGGACCGGATCTTCATCCTGCACGCCGACCACGAGCAGAACGCGTCCACCTCGACCGTCCGCCTGGCCGGGTCGTCGGGCGCCAATCCGTTCGCCTGTATCGCCGCCGGCATCGCCTGCCTTTGGGGCCCCAGCCATGGAGGCGCCAACGAAGAGGCGCTCAACATGCTGAAGGAGATCGGCACGGTCGATCGCATCCCCGAATACGTCCAGGGCGTGAAGGATCGCCGCTATCGCCTGATGGGCTTCGGCCACCGCGTCTACAAGAACTACGACCCCCGCGCGACCGTGATGCAGAAGACCTGCCACGAAGTGCTGGACGAGGTCGGGCACGGGGACGACCCGCTGCTGAAGGTGGCCATGGAGCTGGAAAAGGTCGCCCTGAGCGATCCCTACTTCATCGAACGCAAGCTCTATCCGAACGTCGACTTCTACTCCGGCATCACCCTGCGCGCCCTGGGCTTCCCGCCCGAGATGTTCACCGTGCTGTTCGCCCTGGCCCGCACCGTGGGCTGGATCAGCCAGTGGAAAGAGATGATCGAGGATCCGTCGCAAAAGATCGGCCGCCCGCGGCAGCTCTACACCGGCGCCCCGATGCGCGACTACGCGAAGATCGACAAGCGGGGCTAAGCCCCCGCCTTGGCGACAACTTCCAGAACGGCCTGCGCGGCGGCCTCCGAGGGATCGGGGCCGCCGCGTCCCATTTTGTCCAGAGCTTCGAACTGCGCAGCCACCTGCCGGGCGCGCAGATCAGGATCGTCCAGCCGCAGGGCGACTTCGCGGGCAAGCTCGACGCCGTTGCAGTGGTCCTGGATCAGTTCCGGCGCGATGAACCTGCCTGCGGCGATGTTGAACAGCACCACATAGGGCGTGCGGATCAGGCGCTTGAGGATGAAGTGAGTGAGGTTGCCCAGTCGGTAGCCCACCACCATCGGACACCCGGCCAGCGCCAGCTCCAGGGTGACGGTCCCCGAGCAGGCCAGGGCCACCGTCGCGGCCTTCATGGCGTCGTACTTGGCCTCGTCGCCCTCGACCACGTGGGCGCGGTGCCGCCAGCCCGCCACCTGGCCCTCCACCGACCGGGCCACGGTGGGCGCGGCGGGGATGATGATCTCCAGCTCCGGACGATTCGCCTTGAGCACGGCGACGGCGTCCTCGAAGGCCGGCAGGACACGCTTGATCTCGCTTGGGCGGCTGCCGGGCAGGACCAGCAGGATGGGGGCGGTCGGGGCGATCCCGAGGCGGGCTTTCAACCGCGCCGGATCGGCCTTGGAGAAGTCGACGCTGAGCGCGGCGTTTCCGACGAAGGTGGTGGGCAGCCCCTCGGCTTCGAACAGCGGCGCGTCGAAGCTGTGGATGGTCAGCAGGTGATCGACGGACCGGGCCAGGGTCTTGGCGCGACCCGGCCGCGTGGCCCAGACCTGGGGCCCCACATACTTCACCAGGGGCAGCTTCGGATCGTGCTCGCGCAGGGCCTGGGCGACCCGCAGGGTGAACCCCCAGGAGTCGAT
>DASUIJ010000194.1:0-3439 GCA_036279815.1 Phenylobacterium sp.
GAAGCTGGACAACCGCGTCATGGCGACCTCCCGGTCCGGCGCGCGGGTCAACGCGCCTCAAACCCTCATGCTGAACGAGTTGCGTTCATGGGCGATTGAGGCGGGGGCGGAGGCTCAGGAGGCGTCAGGCGTCCAATTGGCTGCCGTGGCGGTGAACAGGTCGACCAGGTCCGAATAGCGGCGGCCCTGGGCGACGATGGTCTCGCGGCGCGCGCGGTTGAGCTCCCGCTGGGCGTCGACCACGGCGATCAGGGCTCCGCCGCCCAGTTCGTAGGCCTTGCGGGCGTCCTTCAGGTTGGCGGCCTGGGAATCCTCGGAGCGGGTGAGGGCGGCGATGGCCCGGTCGTCCTCCGCCAGGGCGGTCAGGACGTCGGCGACCTGGACCAGGGCGCGCAGCACGGTTCCCTGGTAGCGGGCGAGCGCCGCGCGGGCCTCGGCCTCGGCGGCCCGCCTGTTGGCCTTCAGGGTCCCGCCGTTGAGCAGCGGGGCCGTGAGGCCCGCGCCCAGATTCCAGCCGGTGGAGTCGTAGCGGAACAGGTTGGCGGGATCGATCGCCTGCTGGGTGAGGCCGGCGGTCAGCCGGATGTTCGGATAGAGATCGGCGGTGGCCACGCCGATCCTGGCGGTGGCGGCGTGCAGCTGGGCCTCGGCGGCGAGGATGTCGGGGCGCTGGCGCACCAGGGCCGACGGCACGGCGACCGGAACCTGGGCCGGCGGCTTGAAGCTGGCCAGGTTGAAGTCCGGCGCGGTCCAGTCGGCCGGCGAGCGGCCCACCAGCAAGGCCAGCTGGTGGCGGGCCTGAGCCAGGTCGCGCTCGAGGGCCGGGCGCTGGGCCTCGTCGCGGGCGAGCTGGCCCTGGCCGCCGGAGATGGCGGAAGGCGCGGCGCCGCCCGCCGCTTCGGCGCGCTGCACCATGTCGATGGTCCGCCGGTCGTCGGCGATGATCAGGTCGAGGGTGTCGAGCTGGGCCTTCAGCGAGGCGATCCTGAGGGCCTGGAGCGCCACGTTGCCGGTGAGCGCCAGATAGGCGGCGTCGGCGCGGCGGGCCTCGGTCTCGGCCTGGGCGCCGGCGGCCTCGAGGGCGCGCTTGCGGCCGCCGAACAGGTCGAGGTCGTAGCTGACCGTGCTGCCGATGGAATAGAGGCTGAGGGTCGGGCTCGGGAACCCGGTGAAGCCGAAGGCCTGGGTGTTGATCCGTTCCCGCAGGCCGCCGGCGGCGAGCTGGGCCTGGGGCGCGAGCCCGCCGCGGGCGGCGTCGGTCTGGGCCTGGGCGCGTTCCAGGGTGGCCGCCGCCTCGGCGACGGTGGGGTTGTCCTTCAGGGCCTGCCGGATGGTGGCGTCGAGATCCGGGGACCCGAGCGCGGTCCACCAGGGACCGGCGGGACGGGCCTCGGGCGCGAGCTCGGCGAGGCCGGGCCGGGTGTCCCCCGCCATGGCGTAGCCCGCCGCCGCAGGGGCGGCCGGCCGTTTGAAATCGGGCCCGACCGCGGCGCACGCCGAGAGCGCAAGCGCGGAGGTCAGGGTCAGCAGGGTCTTGACGGAGCCCATGTCGCCCGCCTCAGCGCGCCGGGGCGGCGGGCGGCGCGCGCCCGTCGGACCGGACGTCGACCTTGACCTGGGCGGACAGGCCGCCGCGGCCGGCCTGCGGCGGCGGCGGGCTGTCGAACTCGATGCGAACCGGCAGGCGCTGGGTGACCTTGACCCAGTTGCCGGTGGCGTTCTGGGCGGGCAGGGCGGAGAACACCTGGCCGGTGCCGGGGCTGAAGGAGGCCACGTGGCCGGCCAGCTTGGCGTCCTTGTAGGCGTCGACCTTGATCTCAACCGGCTGGCCGACCTTCATCCTGGCGAGCTGGTTCTCCTTGAAGTTGGCCTCGACCCAGGGCTTGCCGGAGATCAGCCAGAAGACCGTCTGGGCGTCCTTCACATAGGCGCCGGGCTGGAGCTGGTTGACCCGGGTGACCACGCCGTCCACCGGCGCGATCACCACGGTGTAGGACTGGTTCAGGGTGGCGCGGTCGAGCAGGGCGCGGGCGGCCAGGACCGAGGGATGGCGGTCGAGGGGCAGGTTCGGATCGCCGTTGAGATTGGCGAGCGCCAGCGCGGCTTCCTGGCGGGCGGCCTGGAGATTGTCGGCGGCCTGCTGCGCGGCGTGGGCGGCCTCGGCCGCCTGGGACTGCGACGAGATCCCGGCGGCGACCAGGGCCTTCTGGCGGGCGGACTCGCGGGCGGTGTAGGCGACGGTGGATTGTGCGGCCTGGAGGGTGGCCTGTTCGCGGGCGTAGGCGGCGCGCAGGCCGCGGACCTGGAGCTCGGCCTGGGCGAGCTGGGCCTGGGCCTGGCTGGCGCCGACCTGGAAATCGCGGCTGTCGAGCCTGAACAGCGGCTGGCCCGCCTTCACCGCTTCGTTCTCGTGGACAAAGACCGCGACCACCCGGCCCGGCACGCTGGCCGCCACGGGAGCCTTGGCCACGTCCACATAGGCGTCGTCGGTGGTCTGGTAGCGCCCGCTGGTGAGGATGAAGAAAGCGGCGACTCCGAGGATGACCAGCGGTCCGCCGATCATCATCGGCCAACGCCAGCGGTGCAGCCAGCCGCCACGGGGCTCTTCGCGCGCCGTCCTCATTTCGGCTTCCGCCACGGCCTCATAGCTCTCTGTCTCGCTCAAGAGGCGCACCCTTCGTTCTTATTGGTCGCAGGACACGGCGGGGCCAACGCCGCCGGCGCGCCCACAGGCCAGATTTTGAAATAGGACGGTCCTCGGAATGAGGGAAATGATGTATTGTCACGCTCTAAATGAATGAACTGCATATCCAATCTCTGGACCTGAATCTACTCCGAGTCTTCGACGTGCTGCTGGAGGAACGCAGCGCGACCCGGGCCGGGGCAAGGCTGGGCCTGTCGCAGTCGGCGGTGAGCCACGCCCTGTCCAGGCTGAGATACGCCCTGGGCGATGACCTGTTCGTGCGCGATCCGCGGGGACTGCGGCCGACGCCGCGCTCGCTGGAGCTGGGGCCGCAGGTGCATTCGGCGCTGAGCCAGCTGCAGGCGGCCTTCGCGCCCGCCAGCTTCGACCCGGCGACCACTGAGCGGCGGTTCACCCTGGTGGCGGGCGTCTACGCCTGCGCGGTGCTGGTCCCCGAGGTTGTGGCGCAGATGTCGCGCGACGCCCCCAAGGCCGAACTGGTGATCGTCGACGCCGCCGTCGACCTGCTGGAGCAGCTGGATTCGCGCCGCGCCGACTTCGTGATCGGCGGGGTGGAGCAGGCGCCGAACCGGCTGGTCCACGAGGTCCTGCTGCAGGAGAGCCTGGTCTGGGTGGTGCGGGCCGCAAATCCGTTGCCCATGGGTCCGATCGGGCTGGAAGACCTGGTCTCGATCCCCCACGTGGTGGTTTCGCGCCCGTCGACGGACGGGGCGACCGGCATTTCCCTGCGGGCGA
>DASUIJ010000195.1:0-2019 GCA_036279815.1 Phenylobacterium sp.
CCTGAAGTGGATCGGCCAGAAGTCCCGCGAGGAGCTCGCCGAGCTGCTGGATCGGCCGGTGCACCTCTTCCTGACCGTCAAGGTGGACGAACGCTGGGCCGACAAGCGGGAATTCTACGGCGACGTGGGCCTGGACTTCGACGTCTGAGGGCCCAGTTTACGGCCATGATCGACCTCGACGCCTATTTCGCCCGCATCGGCTACCAGGGGCCACGGGAACCGACGCTCGAGACCCTGCGCGCCCTGCAGGCGCTGCATCCCGCCGCGATCCCCTTCGAGGCGATCGACGTGCTGCTTGACCGTGGGATCGACCTGGCGCCCCAGGCCGTCGACGCCAAGCTGATCACGGCAAGGCGCGGGGGTTACTGTTTCGAACAGAACAACCTGTTCCTGCGGGTGCTGACGGCCCTGGGCTTCCAGGTCGAGGGGATGCTGGGTCGGGTGGTCTGGATGGCGCCCCCGGACGCGCCCATCCCGCCCAGGACCCACATGGCGCTCAAGGTGACGATCGACAGCGTGGACTGGCTGGCCGACGTGGGTTTCGGCGGCGCCGTGCTGACCGCGCCCCTGCGCTGGGCGATGGACGAGGTCCAGGCGACCCCGCACGAGCCCTTCCGCCTGCGCGACCTGGGCGCCGAGGTGCTGCTGGAGACCAGATTGGAGGACTGGACGCCGGTGTATCGGCTGTCCCGCGAGCCGCAGCACGCGATCGACTACGAACTGGCCAACTGGTTCACCTCGGCTCATCCCACCTCCAGGTTCCGCCAGGTGCTGATGGTCGCCCGCACCCTGCCGCAGGCGCGCTACGCCCTGCTGAACAACCGGCTGACGGTGCGTGGGGTCGACGGGACCGTGGAGCGTCGCGAACTCGGGGTCGACGAGATCGAGCAGGCCCTGGCCGAGACTTTCGGTCTCCCGGTCGAGCCCGCCTGGCGGCCGGTGATCGAACGCGCCGTCGCGGCGTCCGGCTGATGGAATTCGAGGACGACGCCTTTGTGCTCTCGGCCCGCTCGTTCGGTGAGACCGGGGCGATCGTCGAGCTGCTGACCGCGCGCCATGGCAAGTACGCCGCCCACGTGGCCGGGGGCGCGTCGCGGCGGATCAAGCCGTTCCTGCAGGCCGGCGCCCGCGCCATCGTCCAGTACCGCGCCCGTGTCTCGGAGCAGCTGGGGTCCGCCGCCATCGAGCCTGTGGGGGAGGGGCCATCGGCCCTGTTCGACGATCCCCTGGCCCTGGCCGGCCTGTCGGCGGCGGCGGCGGTGGCCGCCACGGCCCTGCCCGAGCGCGAGCCGCATCCCGGCGCCTTCCTGGCCTTCGAGGCCCTGACCGGGGCGCTCACCCATCCTGACATCTGGCCGGCGGTGTTGGTGCGCTTCGAGGCGGGCCTGCTGCAGGACCTGGGCTTCGGGCTCGACCTGTCCAAGTGCGCCGCGACCGGCCAGCTCGACGACCTGATCTATGTCAGCCCGCGCACAGGGCGTGCGGTCAGCCGCGAGGCCGGCGAACCCTATAAGGATCGGCTGCTGATCCTGCCGCCCTTCATGCTCTCGGCCCAGGCGGGGCTGTCGCCCGGCGACGTCCGCGCCGGCCTTGATCTCACCGCCCACTTCCTGGAGGCCTTCGTCTTCGGCCCGATGAACCGGCCGCTGCCCCCGGCGCGGATCTGGCTGGTGGATAAGTTGGCCGACGCCCAGAGGCTTTGAGACCCTGGCCGCGACGATCGCTTCCCCAGCGTCTAAACATCATCCTGCATAGCTCCAGTTGATTCGGAATGACCAAGCACACCCCTCCGCCGTCCGGTGGCGACGGCGATCGCATCATCGAAGAACCGCTCACCGAAGCCCTGTCGCGGCGCTACCTGGCCTATGCGCTGTCGACCATCACCGGCCGCGCCCTGCCTGATGTCCGCGACGGCCTGAAGCCCGTTCACCGCCGGCTGATGTACGCCATGCGCCAGCTGCGGCTGGACCCCAACACCACCGCCAAGAAGTGCGCCCGCGTCGTCGGCGACGTGATCGG
>DASUIJ010000196.1:0-6707 GCA_036279815.1 Phenylobacterium sp.
ATTCCGTCCAGCCGCCCCGGCTGAGCCGGGCCAGCACGCGACGCAGGGCGTCGGCGGACAGGGGCTTGACCAGGAAGTCGTTCATGCCGGCCTCCAGGCAGGCGTGGCGGTCGTCCTCGAAGACGTTGGCGGTCAGCGCCACCACCGGCGTCGCGACGCCAAGCTCCCGGACCCGGCGGGTGGTCTCGAGGCCGGAGAGACCTGGCATCCGCATGTCCATCAGGATCAGGTCGTAGGTTCCCACCGCCAGGGCGGCCAGGGCCTCCTGCCCGCCCGCCGCGTGATCCACCGCGCAGCCCTCGCGGCCCAGCAGGGTGCGGGCCAGCAGGGCGTTGATGGCGTTGTCCTCCACCAGCAGTATGCGGGCGCCGGGCGCCGCGGCGGCAGCCACCCGTTCGTCCTCGGCCGCGCGTTTGGTCCGGCCGCCGGCGGCGGCCAGCACGCGCTCGGCCAGCGAGGCGCGGCGCAGCGGCTTGATCAGGTATCCGGCGAAGCCCTTGGCGCGATATTCCTCGATGCGGCCCCGGGCCTCCGGGGTCAGAAGGATGATCGCCGGCCGGGAGTCGGGCGGACCGGCCGGGTCCAGGGCATGGTCGACCAGCAGCACCTCGGCTTCCATCGGGACGGCGCCGGACCGCGCCACCAGGGGGGCGCCGCCGCAGGCCTCGATCTGACGCCGCGCCGCCTCGGCGACCACGGGATTGGGCGAGACGACGCCGACGACGCGGCCCGCCAGCGGCCGGCCGACCGGCCCGGAACGGTGGGGGATGGCGGCTTCCATCCAGAAGGCCGCGCCGCCCCCCGGAGCGTCGGTGACGCCGACCTCGCCGCCCATCGCCTCGGCCAGGGTCCGGGCGATGGCCAGGCCCAGGCCCGCCCCGCCGAGTTGCGCGCCGTCATGCGCCGGATCGGACTGGGCGAAGGCTTCGAAAATCCGCTCCCGGTCGGCCGGCGGCACGCCGGGGCCGGTGTCCGAGCAGGTGAACCTGAGCCTGCCGGGGCCAGCCTCGGACACCGAGAGCAGCACCCCGCCGGTGGTCGTGAACTTCACGGCGTTTCCGGCGAAGTTCAGCAGCACCTGGCGCAGCCGGCCCTCGTCGGCGACGGCGACCCCGATGCCGGCGGGCGTGGCCCAGGCGATCTCGAGACCCTTTTCCTGGGCCCGGGGCGCCAGCAGCTCGCACACCCCGCGCAGCAGGTCCTCGATCTCGAAACGGGCGGCATGCAGTTCGACCTTCGAGGCCCCCAGCTTGGCGAAATCCAGCAGGTCGTTGACCAGGCCCAGCAGGTGTTGGCCGGAGTCCCGCAGCGCAGTCACATAGGTCCGTTGTTCCTCGGTGAGGCTGGTGCCCTCCAGCAATCGCGCCATGCCCAGCACACCGTTCAGCGGCGTGCGGAATTCATGGCTCAGGGCGGCCAGGTGTTCGGCCCCAACGCGGGCGTCGCGCTGGTTCTCGGAAGAATTCGGGGGGGTAAGGGACTCGACCATGGCCCGCGAGCCTAGAGGTCCCGACTTAACACGGGGTCAAGCGCCGCCCCGGGAGACCACGGATCCTTCCTGCGCGACCCTAGCGGGACGTCTTGGCCATCTCGCGGGCCAGGGCGATCAGGGCGTGGCGGGCGGGCGCGCGTTCGATCTCCGCGAAGGCTTCCAGGAGTTCCTGCGCGCCGGGGGCCGAGAGCGACCGCAGCAGGGCCTCGGCCTCGCCGCCGCCGCCGCCTTCCTCGCCCACCAGCCAGCCGACGCTGGTGTCGAGGGCGGCGGCCACCGCCACCAGCATCGAGCCCGAGATCCGGTTGGCGCCGCGTTCGTATTTCTGCACTTGCTGGAAGGTGACGCCGATGCGCGCGGCCAGGGCGCCTTGGCTGAGATTGAGCGATTTGCGCCGCAGGCGCACACGCGCGCCGATGGCGAGGTCGACGGGATCCGGACCAAGTGCGTCGTCAAGGGCCAAGGGAGACCTCCATCAGCGGCTAGATGTCCCGCGAGACGACTGCCGTCTCACGCCTATATTATAGAGTCTAGACGCCTCCCTGCGCGAGCAGTTAGCGTGTTCATCCTATGCGCGAGACGCGGGATATGTCCGAAGATCCACTCGAACGGCTGACACCGCGGGAACGCGAATGCCTGCGGTTGGTCGATCGCCATCTGAGTTCCAAGCAGATCGCGCGCGAACTGGGCATGTCCAAGACTTCCGTGGACACCTATTGCGACCGCGCCCGGCGAAAGCTGGGCGCCGGCGACCGCTACGAGGCCGCGCGCCGCCTCGCCGACCATGATCGGCTTGTCCTGACCGTGTCAGGACAGCACGCGATCAGGACAGACAGCCCCCCCAGACCCGGCTTCCATGACGGCGAACATGGAGAATTCGATCATGGGCGACTGGAGCCGGAACCTGAGGGACGAGCCGCCGGAGGCCGCCAATTTCAACGCGGCGGACCGGGGCGAACACGAGAAGCGGACGGCGGTGCGCCGGGCGCTGTCCCTTCGCCGCGAGGTGGACCTGTTCGAGCGCCGCTGGCCGGAGCCGACGGCGGACGGAGCCCAGGTCCCGAGCTTTTCCTGGAGTCAGCTGGAACGTCAGCTCGCCGACCTCACGGATTCGCCGACGAAGGCGGCCATGGCCCGCGACCTGGTCTCGGCCACGGCGAAGATGGCGCGCTTCAAGCCGCCGGAAATGGTCTTGCGGGAAATCCTCTGCATGACCTGGGCGCTCCTGGACGAGGGGTTCCAGCCGGACCTCCAGCCTGGGGAGGGTTCGGCCAGTCCGCCCTAACCCCGCTCGCCAGGCTGGGCTGGATCGGGCTGATCGCCATCGTCTCGGCGCTTGCGTTCGGGGCGGTGCTGGCCGGGCTCCACGCCCTCAAGGACCTCGCTTAGCGCGCAGCGGCCTCGCGCGCACCAAAGCCTAACCAAGACCTGTGAAAATGCATCATCGCGCGGACTCCGTCTGCGCGCAGGAGACCACTCATGCTCAAGCAACGTCGATTGATCGCAGATCAGGTCGCGTCCAGCCTGTTCGAAGCCGAGGCCGCCATCGACGCGGCCCTGGCCAAGACGGCTCACCTCGCGGGAGTCATGCCGGCCATGCGTCAGGACGCCGGCCTGTCGGCGCTGATCGGCCAGGACGCGGTGGAACGCGCCAGCGACGCCTTCGCCGCCCTGGCCCTGGCCCGTCGCGCCATCGTCGAAACCCACAAGGAGCTCAGCCTCGCCCAGACGCAGATGGGGCTGGGCGCGGTGATGTATGGCGACGGGGGCGACAAGCCGCCCTCGCTCTCGGATCGGCGCGGGTTGAGAACGGTGGCCGTGGCCTGAACCCCGGCTTGGGATAGCCCATCGCCTCTGACAGTATCGGGCCCTTGGTTCCCGGGGGCCCGACATTGCCGCATCAGCTTCATCAGATCGTCTGGTACGGAGCGGCGACGACCGTCTTCGGCTTCGCCTTCTGGAAGGGCCGGGCCCCGGAGCGGATCGCGGCGGCGGCCTGCGCGATCGCGTCGGTCCTGACGCCCTTCGCCATCAGCCACCGGTGGTTCGATCCGCAATGGGGCGTGCTGGCGGTCGATGTGGCCCTGCTGGGCGTCCTGGTCTGGCTGGCGCTCGCGACGACGCGGACCTGGCTGCTCTTCATCAGCGCCTTCCAGCTGTTGAACGTGGTCACCCATGTGGCGATGCTGGTCGATCACAGCGTGGCGCCGCTGCCCTATCGGCGCGGCCTGGTGATCTGGAGCTACCTGACCCTCGTGCCGCTCGTCATGGGAACCTGGCGGGTCTGGCGGTCCGGGCCGCACCCGGAACGGTGACGGAACCCGTCAACCGACCAGCTGTGGAGCCGTCCCCACGCGCCGATAGATGAGCGCCTCGGCCACATGGACCCGCCGCACGCCGCCCGAGCCGTCCAGGTCGGCGATGGTGCGGGCCAGCCGCAGGGTCCGGGTCCATCCTCGCGCGGTGAGATTGCCCGCCTCCGCCGCCCTGGCGAGCAGGGCGCGGGCGGGGGGATCGAGGTCGGCGATGGTCTCCAGCCACTCCCCCTCGGCGCGCGCGTTCAGCGTCGCCGCGCCGTCGCCGCCGGAACCGCGCGCGCGCTCGGCCTGGAGGTCGCGAGCGGCCGCCACGCGGACGGCGGCTTCGGCGGAGCCTTCCGCGGGCGCCGGCAGGGCCAGATCGGCCGCGGTCACCGGCGGGACCTCGATCTGAAGATCGATGCGATCCATGAACGGGCCGGAGACCTTGGCCTGATAGTCGAGCTGGCAGCGCGGCGCGCGGCCGCAATGCCCGCGGCCGGCGCCGCCATGGCCGCACTTGCAGGGGTTCTCGGCGGCGATCAGCTGGAAGCGGGCGGGATACCGCACATGGGCGTTGGCGCGGGCCACGACCACCTCGCCGGTCTCCAGGGGCTGGCGAAGGCTGTCGAGGGCCTGAGCGCTGAACTCCGGCAACTCGTCCAGGAACAGCACGCCGTTGTGCGCGAGGGAGACCTCGCCGGGCTTGATCCGGATTCCGCCGCCGGTCAGCGCCGCCATGGTCGCCGAGTGATGCGGCGTGCGGAACGGCCGGGCCCGGGTCAGCTCGCCTCTGGCGATCAGCCCGGCCACGGAATGGATCATCGAGGTTTCCAGCAGCTCGGCCGGGGACAGCGGCGGCAGCAGGCCGGGCAGGCGGGCGGCCATCATCGACTTGCCCGAGCCGGGCGGGCCGATGAACAGCAGGTTGTGGCCGCCGGCCGCGGCGATCTCCAGCGCCCGCTTGGCGTTTTCCTGACCCTTGACGTCCTTCAGGTCGGGAACCTTGCCACCCTCGATCACCCGGCCGGGGGCGGGCGGCGAGAGCATCTGGGTTCCCCGGAAATGGTTCACCAGCGAGATCAGGGACGGGGCGGCCAGGATGCGGGTCTCGCCGGCCCAGGCGGCCTCGGGCCCGCAGGCCTCGGGGCAGATCAGCCCCAGCCCCAGGGAGCCCGCCGCCACCGCCGCCGGAAGGGCGCCGGCCGCGGCCACGATCCGACCGTCCAGCGACAGCTCGCCCATCGCGGCCCATTCGGCCAGGGCGTCGGGCGGCACCACGCCCATGGCCGCCATTACCGCCAGGGCGATGGGCAGGTCATAATGGCTGCCTTCCTTGGGCAGGTCGGCCGGGGCCAAATTGCAGATGATCCGGCGGCCCGGCATGGCCAGGCCCAGGCCCGCGAAGGCCGCCCGCACGCGCTCCCGGCTTTCCGCCACAGCCTTGTCGCCCAGACCGACCAGCATGAACTTCTGTTCGCCGTTGGTGAGCTGCACCTCCACGTCCACGGGGCGTGCCTCGACCCCCTGGAACGCGACCGTGACGACGCGCGCAGCCATGTTCCCCGATCCCCGTGATGGCGCCAAACTATCCACAACCCCAGCACGCAGCGCGGCCCGGATCAAGAACAAAAGTAGAACCTATGGGGAAGGGAAGACGTTTCCGCGCCTTGCAGGCGCGGCGTCGAGTGACAGCCTAGGCCTTGGCCCGAATCTCCTCGATCCGGTCCCAGAGGATGGCCGACGCGTCCACGCCGGTGAACTTCTGGAGCGCCCGCGCCCCGGTGGGCGAGGTGACGTTGATCTCGGTGAGGTAGTCGCCGATCACGTCGATCCCCACGAACAGCAGGCCCCGGCGCTTCAGCTCCGGCCCGATGATGGCGCAGAGCTCCTTGTCGCGCGCGGTCAGCTCCACGGCCTCGGCGCGGCCGCCCACCGCCAGGTTCGAACGGATCTGGCCCGGATTGGGCACCCGGTTGATCGCGCCCACCGGCTCGCCGTCCACCAGCAGAATACGCTTGTCGCCCTTGACCACGGCGGGGATGAACTTCTGGGCGATCACCGGCTCGCGGCCGATCATCCTGTGCAGGTCCAGCATGGCGTCGAGATTGGGATCGTCGGCCAGCAGGCGGGCCACGCCGGAGCCGCCGCCGCCGTAGAGCGGCTTCAGCACGATGTCGCCGTGCTGGGCGCGGAAACGGTAGATGGCTTCCATGTCGGACGTGATCAGGGTCGGCGGCTGCACGCCCTCGAAGGTCGTGACGAACAGCTTCTCCGGCGCGTTCCGCACCTCGGTAGGGTTGTTCACCACCAGGGTCCTGGGGTGGATCGCGTCGAGGAAGTGGGTCGAGGTGATGTAGGCCATGTCGAAGGGCGGGTCCTGGCGCAGCAGCACCACGTCCATCTCCGACAGGTCGCGCACCTCCCAGTCGCCGAAGGTGGCGTGCGCGCCCTCGACGTCGCGCACCGACACCTCGCGTCCCCGCGCCGTGAGCCGGCCGCTTTCCAGCGCCAGGCGCTCGGGGGTGTAGACGAAGAGGGAATGGCCTCGGGCCTGGGCCGTCAGCATCATCATGAAGCTGGTGTCGCCCGCGATCCGGATGTGTTCCAGCGGGTCCATCTGGACGGCGACCTTCAGCGTCATGACGTACTCCTAACAGCCAAGGCGTTGGAGATAGTCTCGCGGACGCCCCGACGCCAGCACTGTCAGTTCAGCTTCAGCCGCATGCGCTCGCGATGGGCCCGGGCGGCCAGGGCGGCGCCGCCGTCCAGGGTCGAGGCATGAGCCAGGGCCTGCAGCGCCCCGGCCAGGGCGCCCTGGCCTTCACGGGCGGCGGCGACGTCCAGCCACGGACGGTGATCGACGGGGTCGAGCAGGGCGCGCCGCATGGCCGCGCGCTCGGCGCTGGCGAAGTCGC
>DASUIJ010000197.1:0-2642 GCA_036279815.1 Phenylobacterium sp.
GCGCGCCAGCCGGGCCACGCGGTCGAACATCGAACCGAGCTCTTGCAGGTCCAGCGCGCCGATGGCGGCCAGACGCTCTACTTCAGCCTGTGAAGCGGCGCCTTCCTGGGCCATGAAATCTTCCCCCGTGAATCGAGGCGGAGGGTGAGGCTTCAGCGTTAAATTTCCGTGGCGTTATCCGCGCCGACCGAAGGTTATCCACTTAGAGAAGTTTGATTTCTTTCAAGCGCTCTCGGAGGAATTCATCGGCAGTGATCGGATGCGCATAGCGGTCGGGGTGCTGGGCGTCGACGCATGACGCCAGGGTTGCAATCTCGTAGTCGGGATTGAAGTGCAGGAAGAACGGCGTCGAGTAGCGCGGGAAACCGCGGCGCTCGGGGGCCGGGTTCACCACCCGGTGGGTGGTCGACGGCAGGACGTGGTTGGTCAGCCGCTGCAGCATGTCGCCGATATTGATCACCACGGAGCCCGACGGCGGGTTGATCGCAAGCCAGCGGCCGTCCCGGTCCAGCACCTCCAGCCCCGCCTCCTCGGCGCCGAGCAGCAGGGTGATGACGTTGATGTCCTCGTGTGCGCCGGCCCGGATGTTCGGACCGTCCTTGGGGACCGGCGGATAATGCAGCAGGCGCAGGATCGAATTGCCCGCGTCGACCGTGGGCTCGAAGAAGCGCGGATCGAGCTTCAGGTAGGCGGCGATGGCCTGCAGCACCTGGCCGCCCAGGCCGTCGAGAGCGTTGAACAGCCAGGCGACGTCCTGTTGGAATTGCGGAACCTCGGCCGGCCAGACGTTGGGCGGCATCACGTCGGCGTACCGGTGGCCGGGGGGCAGGTCGCGCCCCATGTGCCAGAATTCCTTGAGATCGAAGTGGGCGGCGTCCTTGGCGGTCTCGATGCCGAAGGGCGTGTAGCCGCGCTGGCCGCCGGTCCCGACCACGTATCGCCGCTTCACCGCCTCGGGCAGGGCGAAGAAGGCCTTGGTGGCGGTCAGCGCCGCGTCCACCCGGGCCTGCGGCAGGTCGTGGTCGGAGAGCACCGCAAAGCCGTAGCGGGCGAAACTGTCGCCGAGCCGGCGCGAGAAGCCCTGGAAATCGTTGCCGAAGTCCTGGAACGAAACCGGCTGAATCGAGGCCTGAAGGTCAGTCTGGGTCATGACCGGAACCCCTACACCCGCGCACGCCCGCGCGGGAAGCCCCGGCTCAGGAGGCCTTGGCCTGGGACGCGGGGCGCGGCGTGTCCTCGTCGTCGAGGTCCATCTGCTCCAGGTCCGCGCGCAGCAGCCGATCCATGGTCTCGGCGGCGTCGCGGCTGGCCAGGATGTAGCGGTCCTCGCCCCACATGGGCGCCAGTCGGTCGAAAGAAGCCTCGTCGTGCTGCCGGAACAGGCCGGCGGCGCGGTGCGCCCGCTTCGGCGAGAAGCCCAGCCGCTTCAGCGCCCGCTCGCCCATCCGCAGGCCGGCCTCGAAGGTCTCCCGCTCCACTTCGTCGGCGCCCTTCTTCAGGAGGTCGTAGGCGTGCCGGCGATCCCAGGCGCGGGCCAGGATCTTGAGGTGCGGGAAGGCCTCGCGGGCCGCCTCCACCATCTCGACGGCCTTGTCCTGATCGTCGATGGCCACCACCAGCAGCCTGGCCTTCTCGGCTCCGGCGGTGCGCAGCAGGTCGATGCGGCTGGCGTCGCCATAGTGAACCTTTCGCCCGAACCGGCGCAGCAGCTCGATCTGCTCGATGCTGGAGTCCAGCGTCACCACCCGGAAATCGTTGGCCAGCATCAGGCGGGTGGCCACCTGGCCGAAGCGGCCGAACCCCGCGACGATGACCTCCGGATCGCCCTCGTCGAAGGGCAGGTGCTCGGGCTCCTCGCCCAGCGGCGTCGCCCGGTTGAGGACCAGCCGCTCATAGAGGCCGAGGGCCAGGGGGGTGAGGGCCATGGACACCGCCACCACCGCCGACAGCAGCTTGGCCAGGTCGGCTCCGATCACGCCGGCGCCCACCGTGAACGTCAGGAGCACGAAGGCGAACTCGCCGCCCTGCGCCAGGGCCACGGCGGTGGTGGCCGCCTCGCCGCGGCCCATCCGGAACAGGCGCGCGGCGCCGTACATGGCCGCCGCCTTGAGCACCATCAGGCCCGCCACCAGGATCAGCAGCAGGCCCGGCTGCCGGGCGATCACCGCGAAGTCGAGGCCTGCGCCCACGGTGATGAAGAACAAGCCCAGCAGCAGGCCGCGGAAGGGTTCGATGTCGGTTTCCAGCTCGCGCCGGAACTCGCTCTCGGCCAGCACCACCCCGGCCAGGAACGCGCCGAGCGCCGGAGACAGGCCGACCAGCTGCATCAGCGCCGCCACCGCCACCACCAGCAGCAGGGCCGAGGCGGTGAAGATCTCGCGCAGGCGAGAGGCGGCGATGAAGCGGAACACCGGCCGGGTCAGGTAGCGTCCGCCCACCACCACGGCGCCGACCGCCGCGAAGACGGCCAGGATGCGGGCCCAGACGGGCAGGCCGTCCAGCAGGGTGGCGGCATGCTCGGCCTGCGCCGCGCCCGCCGTCTGCGGCGCGGTGGCCAGCAGGGGCAACAGGGCGAACAGCGGGATCACCGCCAGGTCCTGGAACAGCAGCACGCCGAACGCGGCCTCGCCCACGGCCCCCTG
>DASUIJ010000198.1:0-3395 GCA_036279815.1 Phenylobacterium sp.
TGGACGTCGTACATCGTGCGCAGACGTTTCAGCACGCGCCGCTGTTCCCGGAGCGGCAGGCTCGGCCAGAGGCGCCAGAGGCTGTCCCGCAGACTGTCGAACGGCTGATGCCAGGTTCCCCCGGCCGCCTCGACCTCGGCGATCCGGCGACGGAGGGCGCGCAGCCAGGCCAGGGCGTTCGGCGGAATCCCGAAGGCGGGGTCCAGGAAGTCCGGGATGGGGCCGGTCAGCCGGGACAGAAACGTCGATCCCGGGGGCGCCGGCGGCGGCGCGCCCTGTTGCAACATTGGCGCGATCGGCGCCTGGCCGCGTGGGGTCAGGCCGTGGCGGGAGACGGCGGTGATCGCGCCCCTGTGTCCCCGCGCCAGCAGGGTCGACAGGGCGTCCAGGGCGGTCAGCCCCGCCCCAACCACCAGGATCTCGGCGTCGGTCGCCACCGCCTCCAATCGACCGGGTTCGAAGGGATTTTCGATCAGGCCCGGATGGCTCGCCCAGGGCCGGGTGATCGACGCGGGCAGACGCGGCGTCGGGTTTCCGGTGGCGATGACGATCCGGTCGGCGGCGATCTCGTCGCCGTCCTGGGTCCTGACACGGGCGGCGGCGCCCTCGAACGAAGCGTCCACGGCGACGCCGCGCCGGTGAGAGATCCGCGATCCGGTCGCCGCCCAGTCCGAATGCTCGGCCAGGGTCTCGGCGATGTAGGACCCGAAGTCCGATCGTCGGAAATAGACGCCGCCGTCCGGCTGCAACGCTTCCGGATCGCGCCCCAGCAAGCCCCGGTCCTGCGCCCAGCGGGAGAAATGCAGGAAGTCCTCGGGCAACACCGAGTGAGCGTAGGCCGGCGCGTTGAGGCGGTGGTCGGGGTCTTCGGTCGAATAGGCGAGGCCGCGCCCGATCTCGGGCTTCGGCTCTATGATCGTGATGTCCAGCGGCCGCCGCGCACCGCGCACAAGCTGGATGGCCAGACTGGCGCCCGCGAAGCCGCCTCCGACGATCGCGATCCGGTGGCGCGATTCATCCCTGCTCACTGTCACCGGCACGGCCGCAAACCCTGATCGCGCCGCTAAGCCGCGATGGCCGCACGCCAGCGCTCGTCACGCGGCGAAGGGCGTCGATGCAGGCGCTGGTCCAGCAAGGCCCGGCCCTTCGCGATCTCGCCGCCTCGCAGCTGGGCCAGCAGCAGGGTGTCCTCGATCACTTCCCTCTGGGCATGGCTCCCGCCGATCCGGACCACGTCGTGGGCCACCGGTGCCAGGAGGGCGGCGCATCTCGCATAATCACCCTGCGCGAAGGCGAACAGCGCGCGACAGACGGCCGGCACGACCGGGCCCGCCGGGAAGGCGCCGCCCGCGATCCGCTGGTTCACGGCTTCGACCCGCCTCTCCAGGCCGGCCACGTCCCCGCTCGCCGCCGCGACCAGGGCCATGTGGACGTCGACGAACGCAAAGCCGCCGTTCGGGAAGACCGTCCCCGCATAGTCCGCCAGTTCATTCCACAGGGGCTTCGGAGCGGCGTGGCCATAGGCGTCGACGCGCCAGAGGAAGGATGCGCAGTCGCTGACGATATTGATCGGCATGGACTTGGTCACCGACGGCCGGACGCCCCGCGAATAGAGTTCGAGCGCCCGCTCGGCGTCGCCGGCCTCCAGCGCCACCACCGCCTGATGCCAGGAGATGTGGCCGTGGAGCAGTCCGGCGTTGTCGTAGCCGGGCAGCCAATCGGTGATCAGAGTGTCCGCCTCGCGCCCGGACCCGCTCTCGAAGAGGGCGTGGGCCAGGGCGTGCACCGCGTGGGCGTTGTTCCGGCGCAGGGCGAAGCCTTGCTCCGTCAGGCGTCGGCCATGACCCACATTGGCGTTCTCGGTGTGGGCCCATCCCAGGAAGGTCAGGAACCACCAGTCGTCGTCGTAGTGGCGCGCGACCCGCTCGCACAGATCGACCCCGGCCTGGGTGTGGTCGGCCATGCCGGAGAAGGCGAACATGCCGAACGCGCCCAGCGGCATGGACAGGATGAAGGCGTCGCGCGGCCAGGTTCCCAGGTGAGCCAGCACCTGTTCCAGGGCCGCCCTGGCGTCGCCCCGGATCGCCAGGGCCAGCGCTCGCACATGGCTCCGCTCGCGTTCCGTTCCCGACAGGTTCACCAGGGCCTCGGCCTTGTCGATGGCGACCCGGGCCTTGGCGGGCTCGGCGAACACCGTGTGCATCCGGGCGCGCGCGGCGTGGGCGAGCGCGAAGTCGGGATCGGCGGCGATGGCGCGGTCCAGCGCCTCCGCTCCCCCGGTCCAGGCCGACAGCATGAGGTCGACCCCCTCGCGATAGTGCGCCGCCGCGGCGGCCGAGCCGGTCGACAGGGGCAGTCCGCCGCGATCAAGTTCTGGCATCCGTCGACTCCTGGTGTTCCGGCCGCTCAAGGCGCGCCGCCCGGGTTGGCAGGCGCCGGTCCCTTCGCCATCGCCCGGAACATGCCGCCATCCGCACCATGTCATAAGCGGACTGCCGATGTAATTCGCCGCCGACCGCCGATGCGGACTCCTGACAGCCCCCGGCCGATCAGGGCTATTGTCTCATTATCTTTCATGTGTAAGAAATACCTGACATATGAATGATGGGGAGCGTTCGACGCCCGTGACCGGAGATCAACTGCTGGCGATGTTGGCGGCGCTCGCCAATCCGCACAGGCTGCGGATCGTCGCGGCGCTCAAGTCCGGCGGCCGCGACTATGTGAGCCGCCTGGCGCGGGTGGTCGGGATCAGCCGCCCCTTGCTGCACCTCCATCTGCAGAAGCTGGAGGAGGCCGGTCTCGTCACCAGCAGGCTCGAACTGTCGAAAGACGGCAAGGCCCTCAACTATTTCGAGGTGGTGGATTTCGGCGTCGAACTGACGCCGCAGGCCATCGTCGAGGCCGCCCGATCGCTGACCCCACCGTCCGCCAAAACCGAACTCTGAAAGGAACCCGGCATGTCCGAACACCTGTACCTCCTCACCATCAGCCTCGTGCTGGGGACGATCCTGTTCATCTTCGGGATGAAATACGCATCGAGCGCCGCCCAATCGCGAGCCCGCCTGGCGAACGACAACGCCTACCGCGAGCTGGCGGAGAAGGCCGTGGCCGGCCAGGCGGAGACGGTGGCTTCCCTCTCCGCCGCCCAGGGCGGGCTTTCGCGGATCGAGACCCGCCTGGCGGCGATCGAGAAGATCCTCAATGACGTGGGCTGAGGCGGCGTCCGGGAGCGGCGGGGCGCCCGGCGCGCGGCCCATGCCGGCGCAGGGGTTCCGACGCGACGCCGTCGCCGGTTTCAGGCAACCTGCCTCGCCATGAAGACCGTCAGGATCGCCGCCGCCCAGACCGTCGAGCTTCGGGAGGACATCGAGGCGGCGCTGAACTGTGCGGCGGAT